>JBIPOQ010000006.1:0-21835 GCA_044379055.1 Myxococcota bacterium | reverse complement strand
CCGACCCGACGACGGGAAGCTCGTCTGGCACTATCAGACGACGCCCGGCGACAACTGGGACTACACCGCCGTCCAGCCCCTGATGCTCGCGACCCTCGAGCTCGGCGGCGCCCCCCGCAAGGTCCTGCTGCAGGCCCCGAAGAACGGCTTCTTCTACGTCCTCGATCGCGCGACCGGCGAGCTGCTGTCGGCGGATCCGTACGTCACGGTGACCTGGGCCGAGGGCGTCGACCTCGCGACGGGTCGACCCAAGGAGGCGGCACACGCCGACTACGATGCCGAGCCGCGACTCCTCTACCCGGGCGCCCAGGGCGGCCACAGCTGGCATCCGATGTCCTACAGCCCGAAGGCGGGCCTCGTCTTCCTCCCGGCGATGGACGTCCCCTTCTACTACGCCTACGACGCCGCGTTCTTCCCGCGCCCGAACGCCGACAACACGGGTCTCGACATCCCGCGCGTCGCGAGCGGACCGCATCGAGAGGCGAAGGGCGCGCTGATCGCCTGGGATCCGGTCGCCCGCAAGGAGGTCTGGCGCGTCCAGCATCCGGGCCACTGGAACGGCGGCACGCTCTCGACCGCCGGCGGCCTCGTCTTCCAGGGCATCGCAGACGGTCGATTCCGCGCCTACGACGAGCAGACGGGCGGGATCCTGTTCGAGGCTCGATCGCAGACCGGCATCATGGCGGCGCCCATCAGCTACGCGGTCGACGGCACCCAGTACGTCGCCGTCGCCGCAGGCTGGGGCGGCGGCGCCCTCGGCAGCGGACCGAACCCGACGGCCGCCATCATGAATTGGCATAACGAAGGTCGCCTGCTCGTCTGGAAGCTCGGGGGCTCTCTCGCGATGCCGACGAATCGCCCGCGCGACCCCCGCGTTGCGAAACCGATCGAGCTCGCCTCGACGCCCGAGCAGCTCGCGCACGGCGCGACCCTCTACAACCTGCGCTGCGCGACCTGCCACGGCTTCGCGGCCGCGAGCAGTCATGTCGTGCCCGACCTGCGCCGGACGAGCGCCGAACGCCACGCGATCTTCGAGTCGATCGTCCTCGGCGGCGCCCTCGCGGGGACCGGCATGCCGAGCTTCGCGGGCATGCTGACTCCGGACGAGGTCGCGGCGATCCAGGTCTACGTCCTCTCTCGGGCGCGCGCCGCCTACGACGCACAAGAGTCGGAGGCGGCCGGCCCGGATTCCTGAGAAGAAGATCGAGCGCACCGCGATATCGATCGTGAGGCCCCCGCGTCTCCCCCTGTGATCGCCCAGCGCCGTCGTTCCGACGGTCGGGCGAAAGCGGAGGGACGATCGATGGTTGCTCGGTTTCCAGCGGGCTCGACCATGATCGGGAATAGCATCCGCGAGAACTCTTTCGCCCGCATCCTGCTGCCGACCGGTGGTGTCGCGCGCGGGAATACGGTCTCTTTCGATGTCGAAGACGGCATCGAGTGCGACGCGGGCTGTGCGATCCGCGGCAACGTGGTGCGCAGCAGCGAAGGCTTCGGGCTGAATCTCGGGGCCGGTAGCGCCTATACGGGGAACACGATCACCGCCAATACCGGCGGTACGGTGGTCGGGGGCGTGGCCCGCAGCGAGAACGACTGCGACGAGGCGGCGGCGCCGAACTGCCCGTGAGCCGCGCGGGCAGGGACGCCGGAGCCGGACGGGGCGTCAGGGCGCCGCGTCCGGCTCTCAGCCGATCTCGCAACGAGGGAAGGTCGGGCTACTCTCGCCGCGGGTCCCGCGCAGGTCTTGCGCGGGTCCCGCGCGCCGAACCCTCGAACCGCAGCCGGAAAGGTCCCGCCATGGCCGATGCCCCCTCGTACACGCCCCCGAAAGTCTGGACCTGGGATACGGAGAACGGCGGTCCGTTCGCCAAGATCAACCGCCCGATCGCGGGCGCGACCCACGAAAAGCCCTTGCCCGCCGGCAGCCACCCGTTGCAGCTCCATTCGCTCGCGACGCCCAACGGCATCAAGGTCACCATCCTGCTCGAGGAGCTTCTCGCGCTCGGCAAGACGGGGGCGGAGTACGACGCCTATCTGATCAACATCGGGGACGGCGATCAGTTCGGGAGCGGCTTCGTCGCGATCAATCCCAACTCGAAGATCCCCGCGCTGCTCGATCGCAGCACGACGCCGCCGACCCGCGTCTTCGAGTCCGGTGCGATCCTCCTCTACCTCGCCGAGAAGTTCGACGCCTTCGTGCCGAAGCCCGGGGCGCCGGGGCGCGGCGAGTGCCTCTCCTGGGTCTTCTGGCAGATGGCGAGCACGCCCTATCTCGGCGGCGGCTTCGGCCATTTCTACGCCTACGCGCCCGAGAAGCTCGAGTATCCGATCAACCGCTTCGCGATGGAGGTCAAGCGCCAGCTCGACGTCCTCGATCGGAACCTGGCCGAGCGACGCTACGTCGCGGGCGCCGAGTACACGATCGCGGACATGGCGATCTTCCCCTGGTACGGCGGGCTGGTGAACGGCGAGCTCTACGGCGCTGGCGAGTTCCTCGACGTGAAGTCCTATGCGAACGTCCTGCGCTGGTCGGCGGAGATCGCGGCGCGGCCGGCGGTGCAACGGGGGCAGCGGGTAAACCGCGCCTGGGGTCCGGAGGAGCTGCGCGTCGTCGAGCGCCACTCGGCGAGCGACTTCAAATAGCGATTGCTCCGAGGAGCGATCGATCCAGCCCGCGAGCGCTTCCGGCGCGCGGGCCCGGACCGGCGCTCAGACGAAGCTCCGATACCGGCTCGGTCGGAAGTCGACGCCGGCCGCTGCGTCGTAGTAGCGGACCGCGGCGCTGCGCGGCTTGACGATTTCGTCGAGCCGGGCGAAATCGTCCGAGTCGAGGCGCACGTCCGCGGCGCCGAGATTATCGCGCGCCTGGTCGAGGGTCCGCGGGCCGATGATGGGCGCCGTCACGCCCGGCTGTGCGGAACACCAGGCGAGGGCGAGCTGTGAGACCGTGCAGCTTTTTGCAATCGCCATCTCGCGCAGCAGATCGATCAGGTCGAAGGCCAGCGGCGTCGCCTGGCGACCGAAGTTGTCCTGGCCGCCCTGCCAGCGTCCCTCGGCCGCGCTCTGGCTTCGGTCGTATTTTCCGGACAGCAGACCGCCGCAGAGGGGGCCCCAGGGAATCACCGCGAGCCCGTAGGACTGCGCCGCCGGGATCACCTCCCGCTCCGCGGTGCGGTCGAGCAGATTGAAGGCCGGCTGCTCGCTGACGAAGCGGTTCGTGCCGAGCTCCTTCGCGACCCAGAGCGACTCGACGATCCGCCAGGCCGGGAACATGCTGCCGCCGACATAACGGACCTTGCCCGCGCGGATCAGGTCGTCGAGGGCGCGCAGCGTCTCGTCGATCGGGACGTCGGCGCTCGGGCGGTGGAGCTGGTAGAGGTCGATCCAATCGGTCTGGAGCCTTCGGAGCGAGGCCTCGCAGGCGTCGATCAAATGGCGGCGGGAGACGCCGCGCGCGTTGGGATCGTCGCCCTGCTGGAAGAAGAACTTCGTCGCGAGGACGATCTTCCGGCGCCGGCCGTCGCGGGCGAGGGCGCGGCCGACGATCCGCTCGGTCTCGTTCCCGCCGTAAGCGTCGGCGGTATCGACGAAGTTGACGCCCCGCTCGAGGGCGAGGTCGATGATCGCGTTCGACTCGGCCTCGTCGGTCTTCGCGCCGAACATCATCGTGCCGAGGCCGATCGATCCGATGCGCAGGCCGGTGCGGCCGAAGGGGCGGAGCTCCATGTCCATCCTCGCGCGCCGGGCTCAGCCCGGGCGCCTCGGGTCGGCGACCGGGTCGAACGCGATGCGCATCGACTTGAAGCCGTCCATGAAATTCGATCGGAAATGAACCGGCGGCGAGACGAGCCGCAGGTTCGTCCAGCGCGCGGCGATCTCCGCCGTCATGATCTCGAGGTTCATGCGCGCCTGCTGATGCCCGATGCAGAAATGCGGACCGCTTCCGAAGGTCCGCATGTTGCGGCGGTTGTGGGCGGGATCGCGCCCGATGTCGAAGCGGTCGGGGTCCTCGAAATAGCGCTCGTCCCGGTTCACGGCGGCGAGCAGGCAGACCAGCTTGTCGCCCGCGCGGAGCGATTCGCCCGCGAATTCCTGATCGTGGGTCGCCGTACGCCGCAGATAGACGACGGTGTTCCGGAAGCGCAGGATCTCTTCGACGGCGCCCGCGACGAGCGCGGGCTCGCGCTGGAGGCGCGCGTACTGGTCGGGATGGCGGATCAGCTCGTAGAGCAGCCAGCCGAGGGTGTTGCGCGTCGTCTCGACGCCGCCGACGACGAGGTTCTGGAAGAGGCGGCCGAACTCGCGGTCCGTGAGGCGCTTGCCGCCGCGCTCGGCCTCGAGCATCGCGAGCGAGAGGCTGTCGCGGGGGTTCGCGCGGAGATCCGCGCCGAGGGACTCGCCGAAGGCGATCAGGTCGATGCCCGCCTGGAATCCGGCGAGGCGGTTCTCGGCGAAGTCGGGGTCGTTCGCGAGGGTCAGCGTGTTGGTCAGCTCGACGACGCGGGCATGGTCGGATTCGCGGACGCCGAGCAGTCGGAACAGGATGCGCATCGGGAGCTGCATCGCGACCTCGCCGATGAACTCGCACTCGCGCCGGTCGCCGAGCTCGTCGAGGATCTCGCGCGCCATCGTCTGCATCAGGGCGCGGCGCTCGGCGAGTAGCTCGGGCTTGAAGGCAAGATCGCCGAGGGCGCGCAGGGCGCGGTGGGCCGGCGGATCCTGGAAGGTCATGCTCTGCTGGAGCTCGGCGAGGATGACGTTCGGGGTGTCCTCGACGAGGGGGCCGTGGGCGTTCGTGAAGCGGTCGGGGTTCTTCAGCACGAAGTCGATGTCGTCGCGCTGGAAGACGAGCCAATGGCCGCCCCGCGCATAGCCGTCCGTCTGCCAGAGCAGGCGATGGGCGCGGCGCAGACGCGCGATCTCGTCGCGGGGCGTGCCCGCGGCGAAATGCTCGAGATGCAGGAGGGAGGTCGGCGGGATCGGGTCCATCGGAGCTCCCGGTTCGATTCGGGCGAGTATGGCGAGTTCCATCGGGCGGCGCCGGCAGCCCGCGGCGGGCCATGGCATGCTCGCGGCCGGGAGAATCCAGCATGATCGAAGACCTCGAGATCCTCGGGCCCGGGATGACGGTCCAGCTCGCTCGGCGAAGGGAAGCGCTCGCCGGGGGCATGCCGGCGCGGGGCTGGAAGATCGGCCTCAACGTGCGGGCGGTGCAGGCGCATTTCGGCGTGCATGGGCCCTGCCTCGGCTGGCTCGACGGCCGCCGGATCCTCGCGAGCGGCGCCGTCGTCGAGTTCCTGCCCGAGGTCGCGATGCGCATCGAGCCCGAGGTCTGCCTGCGGGTCGGCGAGGGCGGTCGCCTCGAATCGATCGCGCCGGCCCTCGAGCTCGTCGACTTCACGACGCCGCCGAAGGATCTCTTCGCGCTCCTCTCGTCGTCGATCCTGCACGTCGCCGCCGTCGTCGGCGAGTTCGTCGCGCCCGCCATCGCCGAAGGTCTCGGGACGCGCTGGCCGCGGCTCGAGGTGACGGGACAGCCGACGCCGGCCCTCGGCGAGGGGCTCGTCCCGACGGACCTGCAGTCCGCGGTCGATTTCGTCCGCGACGCGTTGCCGCATTTCGGCGAGACGCTCCGGGCGGGCGACCTCATCCTCGCGGGCTCCTATGCGGCCGCGGTGCCGCCCCTCGAGCGCGGCGCGCGGGCGGCGGCGGATTTCGGGCCCCTCGGCAGGGTCGAGGTCTCGCGCGGGGCGTGAGCCGGGCGTACGCCGGCGAGAAAGCCCGGCCGAGACGTCCTGCCTCGCGGACGAGGCCGAGGGTCCCGCTCGGCTCCGCGCCGCGTGGCGCCTCCAGCCGAGATCCCGTGCCGCGTCGGCATCCCGGTTGCATCGACGTTGCGCTCATCCGAAGCCGCCAGGCCCCGAGGAGCGCGCCCCATGAAGTTCTCGTTGATCTACGAAGCCCAGACCGTCGATGCCTCGCGCGCCGGCGAGCGCCGCGTCTACGACGAGATGGTCGAGCAATGCGTGCTCGCCGAGGAGATGGGCTTCGACGTCATCTGGGCCGTCGAGCACACCGCGCTCACGAACTACGCCCACATGTCCGCCCCCGAATCCTTCCTCGCCTTCATCGCCGGCCGCACGCGCCGCATCGAGATCGGCCACGGCGTCGTCTGCCTGCCGCCCGCGATGAACCATCCGATCAAGGTCGCCGAGCGGGTCGCGACGCTCGACCTGCTCTCGCAGGGCCGTCTGCACTTCGGCGTCGGCAAGGGCGGGACCCAGCAGGAGTCCGGTGCCTTCGGCTACGACCTCGACACGCTCACGCCCCAGATCGACGAGGCGATGTACCTGATCCCCAAGATGTTCGTCGAGGACGAGATCGAGCATCACGGGACATACATCGACATCCCCCGGCGCCCCATCCATCCGAAGCCGTACCAGCAGCCGCATCCGCCGATGTATCTCGCCTGCACGCGCACCGAGTCCCTCGTCACCGCCGGCTCGCGCGGCCTCGGCGCCCTCGTGCTCGGCTTCGGCGGTCCCGAGGAGGTCGCGAAGAAGAACGCGGTCTACCGCAGCAGCTTCGCCGGCCGCAAGCCCGAGGACCAGGTCGGCTTCCGGCCGAACGAGCATCTCGCCGCCCTCTGCCCCGCGATCGTCCTCGAGGACGGCCAGGCCGCGCGCCGGATCGGCGTGCGCGGGCAGCGTTATTTCATGGAGTCGCTCGCCTACTGGTATACGGGCGGCCCGAAGCCCGATCACGCCGCCTGGGCCGACGACGACATGATGGTCGAGTCCACGACCGGCGAGCAGGTGATCCGGTCGCGCTGGGCGTCGGAGGAGGTCGTCGTCGACTTCAGCGATCCGTCCCTCGCGTTGCTGAATCCGAACCACGCCTACGGCACGGTGCGCGACGCGATCGGCTACGTCGAGCGGCTCCGGGCCGCGGGGGCGGACGAGATCCTCTTCATCTGCCAGATGGGGACGGTTCCGCAGTGGGCCCAGCTCGAGACGATCCGCAACATCGGACAGCACGTCATTCCGCATTTCCGGAAGTGACGCGAGGCGGCGAGAAGAGCGTCGTCGGGGCGGGCGGACGGCGGCTCTCGGGAACGGAGGGCGGATCGTTCAGGCTTCGCTTCGACTCTCGACGAGCTCGCAGAGATGCCCCTCCGGATCGAGCACCATCGCGACGCGCACGCCGAGCTCCGGCATCGCCTTGATCGGCGCCGCGAGCTTGCCCCCGCCGCGAACGGCCCGTTCGAGCACGGTGTCGAGGTCCGTCGTCTGAAAGCCGAGGATCGTCTCGTTGTCGCGGGGGGCCGGGCGATCCAGGAACTTGAAGAGCACGAACGTGCCGTAGCGATCGTCCGGCGACGGGCAGAGGAAGATCTCCTCGATCGGCTCGCCGATCGCGCCCTGCTCGATCCGGAGCCGGCCCGTTCGATGCAGATCGAAGACCGCGCAGTAGTAGTCGGCCATCCGGTCGAGGTCGTCGACGACGAGCTTGGTGAACGACAGATTCGAGAGTCTTTCGCGGGTCATGATTTCTCCAGCGCGGCGGCGCGGTCGAGGTCCGCTTCGAGGGTTCGGGCGGCGAGCAGCGAATGCAGGATGCCCCAGGCGTTCGCCCCGAGCAGGGCCAGCAGCGAAATGCGGATCGCGTCGTCGCCGTAGGACGCGGCGAAGAAGTCGTTGAGGAAGCCGACGAGCGCGGGGCCGAGGCCCATGCCGACGAGATTGAGGAAGAAGAGCAGGGCGGCCGACGCCATCGCGCGCATCCGGACCTGCGCGAGGCCCTGGGCGACGGTGTAGGTCGGGGGCCCGAAGATCACGTTCAGGAAGTTCACCGGCGCGAAGGCGAGCAGCGCCAGGTTCGCATCGGGCGCGAGCACGAAGAGCACGTGGAACGGCACCTGTAGCACCGCCGCCGCTGCCGGGATCCAGAGCAGATAGCGCCGGTCGCGGCGCGCGAGCCGGTCCGAGAGCGAGCCGGCGACGAGCGCACCGCCGACCCCGAGGCCGATGCCGAGCCCGGCCTTGAGGCCGGTCTCCGCATAACCCATCTCGTGGACCCGGCGGATGAAGGTCGGGGCCCAGGCGAGCAGCCCATAACACGTGATGCCGTAGAGGCCCGCCGAGAGCGCGAGGTGTCGGAAGGTCGGCAGGGAGAGGAGATAGCGGAGCGTCGTCGCGATCCCGGGCGTCTCGCCGGAATCGACGAGCCCCTCGGACTCCCCGCGGCGAGGCTCCGGGAGCGTGAAGCGCACGAGCAGGGCGACGAGCAGACCCGGCAGGCCGACGATCCAGAACGCCGCGCGCCAGCCGAGCCGTTCCTGGAGCGTGCCGCCGAGAAGGAGCCCGAAGAGCACGCCGAAGCTCGCGCCCGTGCTGTAGATCGCGATCGCCCGCGCGCGACGCTCCGGGGGGAAGAGGTCCGAGAGGATGGCGTGGGCGGCGGGCGTCGCGCTCGCCTCCCCGACCCCGACGCCGATCCGGACGAGGGCGAGCTGGGCGAAGCTCGTGACGAAGCCCGAGGCCGCCGTCAGGACGCTCCAGAGGGCGATGCCCGCGGCCATGACGTTGCGTCGCGAGCCGCGGTCGGCGAGGCGGGCGATCGGAATGCCGGCCAGCGTGTAGAAGACCGCGAAGGCGAAGCCCGTGAGCATCCCCATCGCCGTGTCCGAGACGCCGAGCTCTTCCTTGATCGGCTGGAGCAGGATGACCAGCAGATTGCGGTCGATGAAGTTGAGCGCGTAGACGAGCACCAGGACGCCGAGCACGTAGTTCTGGCGGGCGCGGCTCACGGCGACGGCGGTTTCGGAGGCGTTCACGTGAATCCTGATCGAGCACGTCCGGAGGGCGCGCCCGACGCTACCCGAAAGGCAGTATTCTCGCCTTTAGACGGCTCGAGACCGGCGAAAGGGTCGGCCCGGCGCCAAGCTCGGACCGGGTCACCGCCGATCGCGGGGCAGGGCGCGCGCATGACGCCGGGTGAGATCGAGATGCGAAGACGAACGAGAATCGCATGGACGTCGGGCCTGGGGCTCCTGCTGGCGGGCATCGCCGGAGCGCAGGATTTCGAGGTCACGCGCGTCGCGACCGGGCTCTCGGAGCCGGTCTACCTGACGGCGCCGCCCGGCGACGTCGAGCGCGTCTTCGTCGTCGAGCAGCATACCGGCCAGATCCGCATCCTGCGCCGCTACGATTGGACGCTCGCCGCGACGCCCTTTCTCACGGTTCCCGGCGTCAGCCTGGGCAGCGAGCAGGGGCTCCTCGGTCTGGCCTTTCATCCCGACTACGCGACGAACGGCTTTTTCTACGTCTATCTGACGGATCCCGCTTCGCGCGTCCGGCGCTACCGCGTCTCGGCGAACCCCGACCTCGCCGACGCCGCGAGCGGATCGCCCGTGCTGTCCTTCACGCAGCCCCAGGCCAACCACAACGGCGGCTGGATCGGCTTCGGGGCCGACGACTATCTCTACATCGCGTCGGGCGATGGCGGCGGCAGCAACGACTCGGGCAGCGGCCATACGACGGGGACCGGCAATGCCCAGGACCTGACCGCGAATCGGCTCGGGAAGATCCTGCGCATCGACGTCGACGCCGACGATTTCCCCGGCGATTCGAACGAGAACTGGGCGGCGCCTCCGGACAATCCCTTCGTCGGCGTCGCCGGGGACGACGAGATCTGGGTCTACGGCCTGCGCAATCCCTGGCGCGCGAGCTTCGACCGCGGGACGGGCGATCTCTACATCGGCGACGTCGGTCAGACGGCGTGCGAAGAGATCGACCTCCAGCCGGCGTCGAGCGCGGGCGGCGAGAACTACGGCTGGCGCTTGCGCGAGGGCGTGATCCCGACGCCCACGGGCGGAGTCGGCGGCGCGCCGCCGACGGGCGCGGTGAATCCCTTCTTCGACTACTCCCACGGCGGGGCGAGCGTCTGCTCGAATCCGCCGGCGGGCTTCACCGGGATCGCCGTGACCGGCGGCTACGTCTATCGCGGCCCGGCGACCTCGCTCCGCGGTCGTTACTTCTTCGGCGATTTCGGTCAGGGGCGACTCTGGTCGGCGGTCTGGGACGGATCGGTCCCCGCGACCTTCGACGGCACCAACTACTCGAGCCTCGTCGACCACTCGACCGACCCCGCGTTCACGCCCGACGTCGGCACGATCGGCTCGATCTCGTCCTTCGGTGAGGATGCGAGCGCAAACCTCTACGTCCTCGACCACTCCGACGGCGAGGTCTTCCTCCTGCCCGAGCCCGATGCGATCGGGCGGGAGGCCGCCCTCTTCGCGGCGGCCGTCGGTCTCGTCGTCCGAGTGGGCGCGGGGCGCCGCTTCAGGGCTCGAGCCGCCGCTGGAACTGTCGTGCGCGCTCGTGGCGCTGCGTCGCTCGTTCGGCGGGCGTGACGAAACGGGTGTCTGCGGGCAGCGCCGCGCGCAGTGCGGCGAGCTTCACCACCCGCAGGTCGCGGATGCCCTTCCCGGCCGGCGGCTCCGCGGCGAGGATCTGCCAGCGAGCGACCATGATGCCCGAGGTCTGACCGTCGGGGTCGAGCCAGTTGTGGACCCCGGGATCGCGGGCGGAGACCACGTACGTGAAGCTGCCGTCGGGATTGGCATGGGCCTGGTCCTGGTTCAGGCTGCTCGTGCGATCGACGTATTCGTAGGCGACGCCCCAGGGATCCGCGAGCTGCAGGCCGATCGACTTCGCCCCGAGCGGCTCGAGGGTCACGACGAGGGCCTCGTCGCTCGCGATCGCGAAATGGCCGGACGCGGAGACGCCCCTTCCGCCGGGGCGCAGCCGCGGCGTAGCGAATGTGTTGGGCGGATCCGGATAGAGATGTTGGTTGTTGTAGGCCAGCCAGAAGGGGCCCATCTGCTCGAGGCGGGCGGCGGCGCGGGCGGCGAGGGTCTCGACGTCCGGGACGGGCGCGGCGGGAGGACCGGCGACGCGACGGATCTCGAGGGCGGCCGGGTTCTGGGTCGACCAATCCGTGAAGAGATCGCGGACGTGGACCGGGAAATGGCCGGAGGCGGGGATCTGCATGTGGTTCGGTCGGCCGTTCGCGGGGGCGCTGTCGACGGTGACCGTGAAGGAGCCGTCTTTCGCGACCACCATCGCGTCGCTGCGAAGCGCGGCCAGGAACTCGCCGCCCTCGGACTGGATCTTGCCCTTCGAAGGGCGCATGTCCATCGCGGTGAAGTGGAGCTCGGCGGGGCCGGGCGGGAGGAAGCGGCCGCGGACCTCGTAGCGCGAGGCACCGTCGACGTGGAAGCCGCGATAGACGTTGTCGGGGTTCTCGATGCCGTAGCCCGCACGCGGGAGCGCCATGCCGAACCAGCGATGCGGCGCGTTCACCGCCCAGAAGACGACCGGATGCGCGGGATCGTCGTTCACGACGGCGTAGGCCGCGGCCGCCGCCGTCGACTCGGCGGCGCGTCGGGCGGTCGCCGCGCCGCTCGGTGTCCGGCCCCGCGCGTCGGCGAGATAGACCTGCTCGAGGGCATCCGTCGCGCGTGCGACGACGGGGGCCTTCAGGATCTCGAGGGCGAGGGCTTCGCGCTCGAGCTGGCCCGGCGTCGCGAGGATCGGCCGAGCGCCCACCGCGTCGGCTTCGGGCTTCACGGCGTCGCCTGCGCTCGAGGGCCGGACGGAGCCGAGGGCGAGGCTCACGCCGATCGCGGCGATCCAGAGGGCCGTCGTCCGGATCCGATGCCCTCGGCGATGAATTCGATGCATGGAACCTCCTCCGGCTCCGCGATTGCGGGCGCAGCGCGGTTTCCCGGCGCGGCGCGAGTCTAGGGACTCCAGTTCGTCTCGCGAGGGGGAGCGGGCGAGGGTGCTCCGGCTGCGCTTTCGTTCCGCCATGACCCGACTTCGATTCGGTACCGGTACGACCGTCCGTCGCTTCGACGATTATCGTCTCTGGCTCGAGACGGCAGAGGCGACGGGCTTCGATCTCCTGACCTGCGGCGACAGCCAGTCGCTCTGGGCCGAGTGCTTCTCGCTCATGACCTTCGCGGCGATGACGACGCAGCGCGCGCAGCTCGCAATCACGGTCTCGAATCCCGCGACCCGTCATCCCGCGGTCCTCGCGTCGGCGTGCGCCTCGGTGCAGCAGATTGCGGAGGGGCGCTTCCGGTACGGGCTCGCGTCGGGCGACAGCGCGCTGCGCAACATCGGAGTCGCGCCGGCGAGCCTGGCGGAGATCGAGCGGGCGATGCGCGCCGTGCAGACGATGACGGCGGGCGGAAGCTTCGACGACTGCGGCACGCCGCTCGCGCTCCACTGGCTCGTCGATCCGAAGCCCGTGCCCGTCTGGCTCGCCGCCGAAGGGCCGCGCACGCAGCGCCTCGCCGGTCGGTATGCCGATGGCGTCATCCTCTCGAACTGTCTGACGCCCGAACGCCTCGCCGTCGCGATGGAGCACATCTCGGCAGGGGCCGCCGAGGCCGGGCGCTCGGTCGACGACCTCGAGATCTGGCACATGTGCAACCTGATCTTCGCGCCGAGCGAGCGCGAGGGCATCGACCGGATCCGCTCCGTCCTGGCGGGCACGGCCAACCACGTCTTCCGATTCACCCTCGAAGGCAAGGGCTTGCCGCCCGGTCTCGAAGATCGCATCCGCGGCCTGATGAGCGAGTACCAGTCGCGCTTCCACGCGCATCCCGGCCAGACGAATCCCAACGAAGGCCTGATCGACAAATACGATCTGCGCGACTACCTCGCGCGTCAGGGCACGATCGCCGGCCCGCCGGAACACTGCGTCGAGCGACTCCACGAGGTCGCGGGCCACGGCGTCCGCAACCTGATCGTCTCGCAGTTCATCAGCGATCCGTTCGGCTGGATGCGGACCTTCGGCGAGAAGATCCTGCCGAACTTCCGCTGAGCCGCGGGCGAGGCGGAGCGGCGTGTTAGGATGCGGTCGGGCCGGCTCGCGGCCAGCGGAGGCGGAGCGATGATCGACGACGTCGAGACGAACGTCGCAAAGACCGCAGGGCAGCACGTCGAGAAGAAGTCGCTCTGCCGCATCTGCACCGCCCAGTGCCCGATCGTCGTCGAGATCGACGCCGAGGGGCGCCCCGTCTCCGCCCGCGGTGACAAGGAGAATCCCCATTCCGAGGGCTTCTTCTGTCTCAAGGGGAAGCATTTCCCCGAGATGCACACGAGCCCGAACCGCTTGCGCGGGAGCCTCGCGCGCGGGGCGAACGGGAAGCTCGAGCCGATCCCGGCCGAGCGCGCGATGGACGCCGTCGCGCAGCGGCTCCAGTCGATCCTCGATCGGTACGGTCCCGAGTCCGTCGCCGTCTACACCGGCACGCTCTTCTATCAGCTCCCGCAGACCGCCGCGATGGCGACGGCCTGGATGGACGCGCTCCGACTCCGCCTGCGCTTCTCGAGCGGCACGATCGATCAGCCGGGCAAGCAGGTCGCCGCCGCGGCCCACGGCCAATGGCTCGGCGGCAGCCACGTCTTCGACGAGTCCGACGTCTGGATGCTCGTCGGAACGAATCCCCTCGTCGCGATCTCCGGCGGAATCCCCCATGCGAATCCCGCGCGTCGCCTCGAGCGGGCCCAGGCCCGGGGTCTCGAGCTGATCGTGATCGACCCGCGCCGCAGCGAGACGGCAAAGCGCGCGGCGCTCCATCTCCAGCCGCGGCCGGGCTCCGATCCGGCGGTCCTCGCCGGCATCCTGCGCGAGCTGATCGCCCGGGATCTCGTCGACCGCGCGTTCGTCGCCGAGCACGTCGCGGGGTTCGAGGTCCTCGAGCGGGCGGTCGCCCGCTTCACGCCGGAATTCGTCGCCGCGCGGTCGGACGTGCCCGCCGATGCGATCCGCGAGGCCGCGCGGATCTTCGGCGGCGCGCGCCGGGGCTCCGTCACGGCCGGAACCGGCATCAACATGTCGGGCTGGAGCAACCTGACCGAGTACCTCGTGCTCTGTCTCAACGCGGTCTGTGGCCGCTACCGGCGCGCAGGCGACCGCGTCGCCAATCCCGGCGTCCTGACGACCCGCCGCGACTTCAAGGCGCAGGCGCTGCCGCCCTACAAGATCGACGGCTACGGAAAGCCCCTCCGCTCGCGGCCGGACCTCCCGCCGGCGGTCTGTGGACTCCCGACGTCGGCGCTGGCCGACGAGATCCTGCTGGAAGGCGAGGATCGCGTACGCGCGCTCATCACCATCGGCGGCAATCCGATGCGGGCCTGGCCCGATCCGATCCGCACGAAGGCGGCCCTCGAGCGCCTCGAGCTGCATGTCGTCGTCGAGCCGCGCTGGACCGATACCGCGCAGCTCGCCGATTTCGTGCTCGCGCCGAAGCTCCCGCTCGAGACGCCGGGCTCGACCCTCTCGACGGAGAACCTCTTCACGGTCTCGCCGGCCCTCGGCTACAGCGAGCCCTACGGACAGTATGCGGCGCCGATCGTCGAGCCCCCGGAAGGCTCGGAGCTGCTCGAGGATTGGGAGTTCTTCTACGGCCTCGCGCAGCGCATGGGGCTCGCGCTCGAGCTGCCCGCCGGCGTCTTTCCGATCCCCGGCGTCAAGACGCCGCGGACGAAGCTCGACATGCAGCGCAAGCCCGGCTCCGAGGAGGTGCTCGAGCTCGTGACGAAGGGCTCGCGGATCCCGCTCGAGCGCCTGCGGCGCGAGCCGGGGAAGGTGCTCTTCGCCGACGAGGCGCCCGTCTTCGTGTTGCCGGGGGATCCCGGCGCGGTCGCGAAGCTCGAGGTCGGGGCGACGCGTCTGCTCGACGAGCTCGAGGTCTTCGCCGCCGGCGATCCGTTCGCGCGACCGGGCTACGACTACCGCCTCGTCAGCCGTCGCATGGCGAACACCTTCAACTCCGTCGGCACCGACATCGAAGCCCTGACCCGCCGCTACGGCACGAACCCCGCCTTCGTGCATCCCGAGGATCTCGCCCGCGAAGGCCTCGTCCGCGGCGATCTCGTGCGGATCGCCTCGCCCCACGGCGAGATCGAGGCCGTGGCCTGGCCCGACCCCGATCTTCGGCGCGGGCTCGTCTCGATGTGCCATTGCTGGGGATCCCTGCCGGGGCAGGCGGCGGACGTACGCCAGACCGGGGTCAACATCGGGCTGCTCATCAGCGTCGAGGAGGACTGCGCGCGCTTCTCCGGCATCCCGCTGATGAGCGCGATCCCCGTCCGGCTCGCCCGCGCCTAGCGGGCCGAACCGCGGAGCCCGGGGCGGGGCCTCCCGGCATCCCGCCGCGACAACATGCCGCATCCCGCCTCCGGATCTGCGCCGCTAGCGTGCGCCCGCATTCTCGCGAAAAGGAGCAGAAGATGCGGATTTGGAGAGTTTCGGGGGGAACGGGCAGGGCGGTCCAGGCCGCGGTCGCGGTGGCGGCGGGGCTCTTCGTGGCGGCCCAGGTCGAGGCCCACACGACGGTCAAGGCCCAGATGACCGAAGGCGTGCGCGACGACAACGCGCTGCGCATCGGCCACGGCTGCGAGGGCGACCGCCCGGTCGTCGCCCAGAGCGTCGTCTTCCCGACGGACGCGCCGGAGATCGCGACGAGCGATCCGAACGTCGTCGTGAGCGACCTCTCCGAGGTCCTTCGCACCGGGAGCCTCGCGGGCCTCGCGCAGAGCATCCAGGACCGCAGCATCTTCGCGCTTCAGACGGAGACCGTCGACGCGAACGGCAACGTCGTCGGATTCCAGGCGCGCAAGGGCTCGCTCGCGGCGAACCTGAGCGGCCGCGTGCCGTTCCAGTTCTCGCCGCCCGGCATCCAGGCGTCGTCGTGCGCCCGGCGGGTCCGGATCCGGGTCGCGATCGCGGACATCTGCTCCTTCCAGCAGCCGATCCTCGATCCCCACAAGGTGAATCTCTGGATCCCCGACAACGGCTCGATCTTCGCGAGCGAAGGCCGGGCGGGCGGCGTCGAGGGCATCGGCGAGCCGGCGACGCTGACGGTGAACCGGAACCTGGCGACGAATCCGCTGCCGAGCGAATGTGGCGCCGGATTCGACGTGACGGTCACGCCCTCCGCGGCACAGGTCGATCGCGATCTGCCGATCCAGTATCTCTGGTTCTACAAGGCCCCGCGCTGAGGCGGCGGCTCGGAGGGGTGGCCAGGGCGCCGGGCAGAAGGAGGGAGCTCGCTTGATCGGTCGAACGATTCGTCGGTGCTTCCCGTCGTCCGGGGCGCTCTCGCTCGCAGTCCTCGGGTCCGGGGTCGGCCTCGTCGCCGGCCCCGGGCTCGCGCATACCCAGTCCGGCGCGCTCGGCAACGGCGCGGCCTCGACAGACTACTACCAGATCATCTGCTCCGACGACGGCACCGGTCCGCCGGCCTCGCTCTCGGTGCAGATCCTCGACGGCGCACCGGCGGCGGCGCCCTGGGTGAGCGTCCAGGTCCGGAACGGGCTCGAGCTCGCGAACTCGACGGACCCGGTCGATGGCGACACGACCGCGAGCCCCGTGATCCACGTGAATGGCGGCGCCGAGGTCGTCTACGAGGTCCTCGTCGACAAGAGCGGGATCGGCGGCGAGAACTACGTCCTGACCTTCCACTGCCTGACGGGCCCGAACGGCACCGGCCTGCATACCGGGACCGACATCGTGACCCGTCAGAACCAGTAGGCCATCGCTATTTCACGAGGGTGACGGGCAGGCTCGATGCGTGCACGACCTTCATCGCGACCGATCCGAGCAGCAGCCCCCCGAGCGCGGTCATGCCTCGGGTCCCCATCACGATGCCGTCGCAGGCCAGCTCTTCCGCCCGCTTCGCGATCGTCTGCGCGATGGGGCCGGAGAGGACCTCCCGGGTGTAGGAGACCTTGGCCGCGTCGAGCTCCCGGGCCGCCGCTTCGAGGGGGCCCTCGCTCTGCTTTCGCTGGAGCTCCGCGATCTTCTCCTTCGAGACGTAGACCGCGACCTCGCCGAACACGATGGGCTCTTCGTGGGCGCAGACGACGTGGATCGAGACCGGCCCGTTCGTCTTCGCGCGCGCGATCGCGTGTCGCAGCGCCCGCATCGAGTTCTCCGAGCCATCGACCGGGACCAAAAGCTTCTGCATGCGGTGCTCCTCGTTCGTTCGAGAGGGACGTTCTGTCCGAAGGATCGAAGGAGGAATTTGCATCGATCATGCCAGTCGGTCCGGACGGCGCGCGGCGCCTCCCAAGTCGGAGGCGCTGGCTTCGTTCGAGCGGATGTGGCATTCCGCCTCAGACAACGGCCTCGGTGGGGCGCCTTGAACCAGGGGAAGGTCCAGGCGCGCAGCGCCGCCGGTCTCGTCCGCGGGCGGATCCGGTCTACTGGCCGCCCGGGTCGTTCGCGGTGGCCAGCTGGATCGTTCCGCACGGAAAGACGGAGACGCGGGCTCGCGGGCCGTGTTTGTTCGTCAGCCAGGCGAGCGTCTCGGGCCAGGTCTTGAAGAGCACGGCCTCGTCCCGGGCCGCGGGGGGGAGCGCGCCGCGATCGATGCCGGGCGCGAAGAAGACGAGATCCCGGCCCTTCACGCGCGGGGCGCGGCCGCCGTCGAGGCGCATGCCCGGCCCGAAGAGCCAATGGCTGCCGAGGCCTTCGCTCCCGTCGAGGGCGACGACGACAGTCCCGCCCTCGCGCACGAGGGGCGCGGGGGCCGTCTGCCAGGGCGCGAAGGCCGTCAGGTACTGCAGGAACTCGGCGTCCTTGGGATAGACGGACAGGACGCAGACGTCGGCGCCGGCGGGCGCGGGCGTCGCGTAGACGCGGCGCGCGATCTCGGCGCCGGCGCGATGGGCCGCGACGACGTCCCCCGTCACGAGACCCGCGAGCCCGAGTCGCGAGCTCGGAATGCCGTTCACGAGGAAGTCGACGCCCGCGAGCCGCGCCGCCTCGTCGGACTCGCGGCGGGCGTCGGTCTCGACGACCGCATAACGACCGCGCGTGCAGGTCCCGCGATGATAGGCCTCCGCGGAGGCGAGGCTCGCGATGCCGGGGAAGACGAGCTTCGAGCCGCCGGAGAAGCCGGCGGCGCCGTGAGGGATGATCGAGCCGACGAGGATCTTCAGGTCGGCGCGCATGAACTCGGCATTGAGCTCGACGGGCGACCCGAAGCTCGTCCGTCCGACCGGGACGCAGCCGTCCCAGGCGAAATGGTTCGTCACCGCGCAGCGGGCGAGGACCTCGGCGCCGAGCTTCTTCTCGAGGTCCGGCCGCGTCATCGGCCGGTGGTTCGCGACGCCGGCGAGGACGAGGACGTCGCGATCGGCGAGACCCGCCGCCGCGAGCTCGTCGAGGACGGCGGGCACGAGGCGATGCCCCGGCGTCGGCCGCGAGAGATCGTCGATCACGATGCAGGCGCGCTTCCGGCCGCGGGCGAGCTGTCGGAGCGGCGCGCTCCCGATCGGCCGGGCGAAGGCCAGGGCGATGCCGTCGGCGCCGATATCGGGGCCGTCGTGGGGGAGACAGGGATCGACCTGCCAGGCGTCGGGAAACTCGAGCGGGAGGTCGCGATCGTCGTACCACGCGCCGAATCGGATCGTGGCGGCCCGGGCGCGATCGAGGCCCGGCTTCGATCGGCCGGTCGCCGGGTCGGTCGCGGGCTCACGGTTCGGGGAGACGCTCATCGCTCGAAACCTATCAGAGGGGCTGCGTACGTGCCGCGCAGCGGTCGGAGTCGGGCGTGATAGAGTCGAAGCCATGACCGCCGCCGACGACCCGCGCGCAATCGCCGATCCCGCCGAGATCCTGCGAGCGATCCTCGACCCGGAACGCCGCGGTGCGCTCTATCCCTGGCTCCATCGGCTGCGGGAGGTCGCCCCGGTCTACCGGACGGAGGGGCTGCTCGTGCCGCGGGGCTTCGTGCTCTCCCGCTACGACGACATCCGCGCGGTGCTGCGCCATCCGCGCGCCTTCAGCGACGAACGCAACGCCGACATCTTCGACGTCGGTGAAGCCGGCGCTTCGTTCACGGCGATGATGCGAAAGCAGATCCTCTACCTCTCGCCCCGCGATCACGATCGCATCCGGGCGCTCGTCGCGCGGCATTTCACGCCGCGGAGCGTCGAGCGCTGGCGCGCCGCTGCCGAGGGCGAGGTCGAGCGTCTGCTCGACGCCGCGGTTGCCCGAGGCAAGCTCGATCTCGTCCAGGATCTCGCCTATCCGCTCCCGATCGCCGTCATCTGCGAGATGCTCGGGATCCCGCGGAGCGACGTCCCGCTCTTCTTCCAATGGGCACACGACTTCGCCCGCCGCGGGGACGTCGCCGCGCTGACGCCCGACGTGATCCGCCGGGGCGAGGAAGCGACGCTCGGCTTCCGCGACTATTTCCTCGGCCTCGCGCGCGAGCGCCGCCGACAGCCGAAGGACGATCTCTTGACGCTGCTCGCGCAAGCGCGCGATGCGCGCGGACCGCTCTCCGACGACGAGCTGGCGGCGACCTGCGTGATCCTCCTCCAGGCGGGCCACGAGACGACGGCCGACCTGATCTCGCTCGGGCTGCGAGGACTCCTGCTCGCACCGCCGACGCTGGCGCGGCTCCGGGCGGAGCCGGATCGGATTCCGAACGCGGTGGAGGAGCTGCTGCGCTGGGATACCTCGGTCCAGATCAGCCAGCGGCGAAGCCACGCCGAGATCGAGCTCGGCGGCGTTCGCGTGCCGGCGGGCGAGACCTTCGTCCTGCTCAATGGCGCGGCAAATCGCGATCCCGCGCAGTATCCGGATCCCGACACGATCGACCTCGCGCGGGCGCCGAAGGATCATCTGGCCTTCGGGCTCGGGCGCCATCGCTGCCTCGGCGCCGCGCTCGCGCGGGTCGAGATCCAGACGGCGCTCGCGGCGATCCTGCGGCGATTTCCGCGGCTCGATTTCGATGGGGACCCCGTCTTTCGCGGGTCGTTCTTCCTCCGTGGTCTCGCATCGCTCCCGCTGCGCTTCGAGACGGGAGCACATAGGGGAACCCTGGCATGAAGCTCTCGCAGCTCGCCGTGCGCGTCGCGGTGACGCCCATGGGTGCGGCCTTCGACCGGCTCTGCGTTCGCTGGCTCGGGCATTCGCCCGTCTCGATGGTCTTCGCGCGCTCCGAGGGCGTCGACTACAACCCGCCGCTCCTGCTGACGACGCAGGGCCGGAAATCGGGCGAGAAGCGGACGGTCGTGCTTCCGTACTTCGCCGCGGGGAAGGGCCGGATCGCGATCGTCGGCTCTCGCGGCGGCATGCCGACCGATCCGCACTGGGCGCTGAACCTCCGGGCCGATCCGAGCGCGACGATCTACCTGAAGCGCCAGTCGATCGCGGTCGAGGCGAAGGTCGCGGCGGGCAGCGAGCGCGAGCTGCTCTGGAGCTCGATCACGACCCGATCGCCGGTCTACCTGACCTATCAGCAGCGCGCCGCCGGGCATCGCGAGATCCCGGTCTTCGTCCTCAGCGCGCGGGACGGGTCGTCGCTGCGGATGTAGCGGTCGGCGGCGCGAGGGCGATCTCGGCGCGGGTGAAGGCCGGTGCGTCGTCCCGGGCGTAGGGCCACGGCAGCGCCCCGAGCGCCTTCATCAGGACCCGGACGTAGGCATCCTGGCGGCGCCGTGCCTCCTCGATCGGGACGCCGCGATTGAGGATCGCGAAGTAGACGATCCCGTCCTTCTGCGTGCGCAGGGCTCCGGCGAGGGCGCAGGCGCCGTAGTCACCGTAGGTGCCGGTCTTGGCGACGACGAAGCCCTGGCCGTTCGGGCCCGCGAGGCGCTTCTTCAGGGTCCCCTCGTCGATGCCGGCGACCGGCATCACGCTCGCGAGATCGAGATCGTGGCGGGCGAGCTCCCGGTCGAGGGCGCGGAGGATCGCGATCGTGGCGCGGGGGCTCATGCGGTTGGCCGGATGGGCGCCGGCACCGTCGCCGAGGACGAGCTCGCCCTGCTGGTCGGCGGGGAGCAGCGCCCGGATCCGCGCCTGGATCGCCGCGGTCCCGCCCGCCGCGTCCGCGAACGGCGCGAAGATGTTGTTCGAATACCCATTGAGCGCCTTCAGCATGTAGAGCAGGGGCTGCGAGCGGTGGGTCAGGAGCAGCGTCTCCGGTCCGGTCGGAGCAGACGCCGCCTGGCCGAAGCGCAGACGCGGAGTCTCGCCGTTCGCTTCGCCCGCGTGGGCCCGGACCGCCTGCCAGGCGGCCGGGGCGACACCGCCTTCGAGGGCTCGGCGCAGGCGCGGCGTGAGGCCGTCCGCCTTCCAGTTGAACAGGAGCTCGCCTTCGACGACGAGATCGCCGGTGACCCGACGCAGGCCGAGATCCCGCAGGCCACGGACCGCGAGCAGCGCGTTCTCGTCGACGAAGTAGGGATCGCCGGCGGCGCGGACGACGAGGGGACCGTCGAGCGTGTCCGCGTGCAGGGGGCCCCGGGCAAGGAAGCGGGTCTCGAAGCGGTGATTCGGGCCGAGGACGCGCAGCAGGGCGAGCGTCGTCGGGATCTTCGAGACGGACGCGGGGTGGACCGCGCGCGCGCCGGCCTCGGAGACGAGGACCTGCCCGTCCGCGCGCTCGACCTGCACGCCTTGTCCGGCACCGACCAGTCGGCGGGCCTCCGCCACGAGGTCGATCGCGCGATCGGCGGCGCGGAGCGGTCCGGCCGTCAGGAGCAGGAGTCCGGCGACGAGCGCCCATCCCCGAGATCGAACCGTCATGCCGAATCCCCCCTCGTTGCCGGCGCGCGCAGCATGCCGTGGATCCCCGGTCCGGGGCAATCCCGATTCCGACCCCGAGGCCGAGCGGCAGGCGCGGGCCACCGCAGTATGCTCGCCGACGCCGACGCCGGCCCGATCGGACGGATACGACGGCGGGAGCGGCATCGCAGTTCGCGGATCCTCGAGGAGCGCTCGCCATGATCCTGGA
>JBIPOQ010000184.1:0-7028 GCA_044379055.1 Myxococcota bacterium | reverse complement strand
GATTTTTGCCGCGCCCAACCTGGTGCTCTGGCTCGCGCGCGGGCTGGGCCCTGTCGCGCGCGTCGCGCCCGTCGTGTCGCCCTCGATCAGCCTGCTCGGCTGGGGCACGCTGGCGACCTTCACCCTTGGCCTCAAGTCGCCGATCCTCGCCGCTTTCTTCTTCGAGGTCGCCCTCGCGGCCGTCTCGACGGGGGCGTTCGGCGTCCTCGCCGTGACCTCTGGCGCGATCCTCGTCCTCTGCCTCGTCCAGTCGCTCTTCGGCCTCGCCGCCGGATGGCAGCTGCTGCTGCTCGAGGCGGGCTTCCTGGGCGTGATGGGCGGTCTCGGCTTCGCGATGGCCCATCGGCGGGTCGCCGGCGAGGCGGCGCTCCGGACCCAGAGCGTCGAGCTCGGTCAGCGCCTCGAGCTCCTCCAGCGGCAGCTCGAGGACGAGCGGGTCGTGTCGCGTGTCGGAGAGAACGTCGCGCGCCTGGCCCACGGCCTGAAGAACGCCGTCCACAGTCTGCGCGGCTTCGTCGGCCTCATCGAGCCCGAGGCCGAACGCGCCGGGGCCTCCCGCGAGGCCTTGGCCGGTCTGCGGGCCGCCATCGACGATCTCGAGCGGCTCGCCCGGCTCACCCTTGCCGAACCCCCGTCCGGGGATCCTTCGCCGTCCGCGACGGCCTCGCTCGCGGCGCCGATCGCGACTTCGCCGTCGGGCTCGCGAGCACCCGCGACCCGCGACGCCGACGGGCGGCGTCCGGGGGCCACGGCGGGCGTGATGGCAGGGCTCGAGGCGGCGGTCCGGGAGCTCGGGCCGATCCATCCCCGGGTCGAGTTCGCGCTGCGGGGGACATCCGATGCCCGCCTGCTCGCGGTCCGGCTCGGGGAGATGCCGCTCCAGGAGCTTCTCACGATCCTGCTGCGCAATGCCGTCGAGGCGATGCGTGGGGCGGGGCGCTGCACGGTCGACGTGGAGCGGCAGGGCGATCGCTGTCGGATCTCGATCGGAGACGAGGGCGAAGGGCTTCCTCCGGAGGCCGGGGATCGTCTCTTCACGCCCGGGTTCACGACCAAGCCGGGCGGCAGCGGCTTCGGTCTCTTCCTCGCCCGCCGGATCGTCGAAGACCAGGGCGGCACGCTGCGCCTCGTGGCCGGTGCCGAGAAGGGGGCGGTCGCCCAGCTCGAGCTCCCCCTCGCGTCCGGCGCCGGGGGCGCGAGCGCCGACGCGCCGGAGCAGCGCGGGGCGCGGGCGGAAGGAGGCGTCGGGTGAGCGATTCGATCCTGGTCGCCGAAGACGAGCCGAGCTCGGCCGATTATCTCCGGGTCCTGCTCGAAGGGCGCGGGCATGTCGTGCGGCTCGCGTCGAACGGGCTCGAGGCGCTGCTCGCCCTCGAGTCCCGCCCCTTCGATCTCGTGATCACCGACCTGCGCATGCCGTCGATGGACGGCTTCGAGCTCCTCTCCCACCTCGCGCAGCGCTGGCCCGATCTGCCGGCCATCGTGCTCAGCGCGAACGAAGACGTCGAGGACGTCGTCGAGGCGGTCCGGCTCGGGGCGATCAACTACCTCTTGAAGCCGGCGACGCCGGCGAGTGTCGGGACGGCCATCGACCGGGCGCTCCTGACGCGCAAGCGATCGAGTACCGCCCATACGACGGTGCCCGAGCTGATCGGTGCCAGTCGCGCGATGGTCGAGGTCCGGCACCGCGTCTTGATGGCGGCTCGCAGCGACGTGCACGTGCTCGTGACCGGGGCGACGGGCACGGGGAAGGAGCTCGTTTCCCGCGCGATCCACGCCCATTCGGGCTTGTCCGGCGGTCCCTTCGTCGCCCACAACTGCGCGTTGTCGCCGTCGGACCTGTTCGAGAGCGAGTTCTTCGGCCATCGCCGCGGCGCGTTCACCGGCGCCGATCGCGATCGCCGCGGCCTGCTGCGCGAGGCTCACGAAGGCGTGCTCTTCCTCGACGAGCTCGAGACCCTCGACCTCGGGTTCCAGGCGAAGCTGCTGCGTGTGATCGACGACGGGGAGGTTCGCGCGGTCGGGGCGGAGAAGGCCGAGCGGGTGAACGTCCGGTTCGTGGCGGCGACCAATCGCGAGGCGCGGACGATGATCGAGGAGGGGAGCCTGCGCGAGGACCTCTACTACCGCCTGCGCGGCATCGAGATCCGGCTCCCGACCCTCGCCGAGCGCCGGGAGGACATCCCGCTCCTCGTCGGCCATTTCGACAAGCCCGGATCCTCGGGCTTCACGCCCGAGGCGATCGAAGCGCTCTGCCGCGCGGATCTACCCGGCAACGTCCGGCAGCTGCGCAATCTGGTCCAGGGGGCCCGGGCGGCGGCGGGGGACACCCAGGTCGGGGTGCGGCATCTGCCGCTCGAGACGGGGCGGGGCGGGGCGAGGGGGCCGGCTTCGGATGCGGTGCCCCGGGGCCTGTCGCTCCGGGAGATCGAGCGCAGGGCGATCGTCCAGGCCCTCGAGGACTGTCAGGGCAATCGGACCCAGGCTGCGAAGGTCCTCGACATCGATCGATCGACTCTGCGGCGCAAGATGCAGGAGTACGGGATCGAGGGCTGAGGGAACGGACCGCAGGCGCTCGTCAGGGCGCGTGGCGGAAGCGACCGAGGCCGGTCGGCAGGGCAGGTTGCGCGGCCGGGGGAACCAGAGTGCTCGGGGTCGATGCGGCGGTCGGGGCCGCGGCGGGCGAGTCGCTCGCGGCGTCGAGGATCTGTTGGATGGCCGCCTGCTCGGCCCGGCTGACCCCATCGAACTGGATGCCGTAGCCCGGCGCCTCGGCCGCCGAGCCGGCTCGGGATTGGAGCTGACGCCGGGTCCAGACGACGCGCCCGACGAGCTGGAGCTCGCCGCCGGACGGGAGGTCGAGGGCGACGATCACCCGTCTTCCGGCCGACAGGGGCTCCCACGAATGGACGAAGACGCCGCCCCGGGAGAGGTTGGCCGTCGTCGCTTCGGTGCTGCGGAAGAACGGCACACCGGAGTCCGGGTCGACTTCCGGTTCCACTGTCGAGATCTGCACCGGCACGCAGGTCGCCTGGCGCGGAAATTTCTGGGGCGTCGTCCTCGGTTGGCGCCATCCCTGCATCGGAGATCCCCCTCGCTCCCCCTTTCGGCGGTCAGGGAGGGGGCTTGAGCCGATCCGCGCTCGGGACGTTAGGTGGGCCCTTTTGGACTCAGGGTTAGATCCCGAGACCGAGGAACGGAAACCGGATCATCTCACTGGCCATCCCGGCGCTCTCGTCGGCCTCGAAGAGGATCCGATCGGCGGCCGAGTGGAACTCCTCGGACTCCTTCGCGGCGCTGCGCCGCGTCAGCTTGCGGTGCTCGGTCAGGGCGTCGGCGCTGCGGGACAGGTCGGTCGGTGTGAAGGCCGGGACCTCCGACTGCCGTCCCCGCTCTTCGCAGATCTGGATCAGCATCGCGGTCGTGAGGCGCTTGCCGTCGAGCTTTCCGTTCTTGCCGAAGGAGCCGAGCAGCGGGCCGCCGAGGTCGCCGCGGTGGTCGAGCCAGTCTTCGAGCACGATCAGCTCGTCGTTGGTGAGCTCGATCTTGCGGCCGCGTCCGCCCGAGCGACCGGGGCTCGTGGCGATCGTGCAGACACCGGCCTTGTTGCTGAATCGGACGCTCTCGAGCGTGAGTCCGACGATCTCCGCGATGCGGAGGCCGCGGTAGACCAGCGCGAAGAAGACCGCGTCCCGGCAGCCCTGCGCCGTGCCGTCGCTCGCGCAGGCCGAGATCAGGGCGCGCAGCTCGCCGTCCGCGAGGAGTCGGTTCCGCTGGGCCGGCCGGGCGCCGCGCTTGCGCGGGGCGGGACCCCGAGTGCGCAGCTCCTGGGACACCGTCTCCCCGACGAGGAAGCCGAGCTCGCTGCATTCTTCGATGACGCGGGTCAGCGTGCTCCGGATCTTCTGGACCTCGCGCGGGGGATAGCTGGTCGGCACCGCCCGGAAGCTTCGCGACGCATTCTTGCGACAGCGCAGCGTCTCGATCCGCGCGGGCGCCCCGCGCTCCTTGAGGATCGTGAGGGCGGCGGCGCCGTGGTACGGGCGGACCTGCTGCCAGGGGAACTCGACGCTGTCACACTTGCCGCCGCTGATCACGGTGGCCAGGGTCTCGAGCATCTCTTCGGCGGCGCGGCGACTCTCCTCGGTGCGGAACGTGCTGAGGTAGTTTTCGGCAGCGCGGCGTCCCTTGGCGAGCTCGGTCGGATGGAGCAGGAAATCGACGGAGTCCTGCGGAGACAGCTTGGGGATCGGCGTCGATCGGGAGGGGTTGGAAGAAGAATTGGAACCGGCATGGGAAGAGGCATGGGAAGAAGAGCTGGCGGCGGAGTCGGCGGGCGAGGGGGCCTCGTAGGCAACGGCGTGCTGGGGGGCTCTGGACGAGGTGGGCGTGACTTCGGCGGCCAAGACGGTTCCTCCCGAGTGACTGGATCTTCTGTCCGGTCGGCATATTGGTCAGACTTCGCGGAAGATGTCAACCAAGGCCTCTCGAGCGCGGGGCGCGGGGTCGAAAAAGCATGTGGAAACAGGGACTTGGGCGCGGGTTAAAAGCGTTCCCGCAGGGATGTTGATCGGGGAATCACCAAGACCTGCCCCCTGGGATCCAGGCTGGGGACGGGTTCGGGGAGGGCCGGGGAGGCATGGTGTCGACGGGGGAAGAGGGGGAGATCGCGTACTTCGAAGGCTTCGCCTGGGCGGTCTCCGAGGCGTTCGCACCGGCGGTTTGCGGCTACCGATTCGAGCAGGGCGACGTGCTCTACCGCTCGCGCTCGGGGTACGCGCCGTTCGAGCATCGGATCGAGCCCGGCCTAACAGCGATCCAGCTGCGCCTGCCGCCGCGCAGCGCGCGGTCGATTCCCGGAGAATTCGACGGCGATCGGCGACTCGCGAGCTGGCAGAGCGAGGTCGAGCTCGAGCTCGTCGATCTCGCGGCGGGTCGCAGCGAGACCCGGACGACGACCCAGGGCCGTCTGCTGATGACCCTCTGGCAGGGCGACGAAGCCTGGCTCGACCCGACCCACGCGGAGCCTCGATTGCCGAGGTCGGCTCGAGAGCTCGCCCAGGCGCTGCGCGACGGCGAGCTCGTCGTCCCGCCGTCCGAACACGGTCGGCCGGGATGTCGTTTCGTCTTTGGGGTGGACCTCTCGAGCGACGCCTCCCGGGCGAAGGCCCGCGCCATCGAGGAGGCGCTCCGATCCCTCGGAGGAGTCGCATCGACCGATCGGCGACCGGACGAGCTCGGGGCGGACGACGCACGGCCCTACCATCCGACCCTCGTCTTGCGCGAGCTCGTCCTGCGCGGCGTCGCCCTCGAGGCGGCCGAAGCCGCCTTGAAGCGGGCCCTCTACGCCGGGGGCGGCGAAGTCGAGCGATTCCAGATCGGTCGACACGGCCTGCTCGAGCCGCTCGGGAGCGACGCGACGGGCTGATCGACCGACTCCAGACGACTACTCGATCAGGATCGTGGCCCGCTCGATCACGATCGGGCTCGTCGGTCGCGACGGCCCACCGGGCGGCGCGCCGAGGGCCTCGAGCTTGCGGATCGTGGCGAGGCTCTCTTCCGACTCGGCCTTGCCGAAGACGGTGTGCATGCCGTTCAGATGGGGCGTGGCGGAGAACGTGATGAAGAACTGGCTGCCGTCGGTTCCCGGACCCGCGTTCGCCATCGAGAGGACGCCCGGGCCGTCGTGGCTGAGCTTGGGGTCGAACTCGCCGTAGTAGCGGAAGCCGGGGGATCCGGTTCCGGTCCCGAGCGGATCGCCGCCCTGGGCCATGAATCCCTTGATCACGCGGTGGAAGCCGAGGCTGTCGTAGAAGCCGAGGCGGGTCAGGTAGAAGGTCGAGCCGACGTGCATCGGCGCGCTCTCCGGGAACATCCGGAAGACGATCTCGCCCTGGTTGGTCTGGAGCTTCCAGAAATACTTCTTCGTCTTGTCGAACTTGAAGCGCGGCGGAACCTTCAGCGAGACGCGCCATTGGGGCTGGGTCTTGTCGATCGCCCGCTCGCCGATCGCCGCATCGATCTCCGTGATCAGCGGGTCCGCCGCGATCGCGCCTTCCTCGCTGCAGCCGAGCACGACGAGCGCCATCGCGATCGCGCAGCCGAGGCGGAAGGCAGGTCGCGAGCGACGGTCGGACGCGCCCGTCGGGCGGGTTCGCGTCGATCGGAGCAAGAGGCGGAAACGGTCGCGGACGCTGGACATCTCGATTTCTCCTTCTTCGAAGATCCGCCCTCGGTCCGGCGGTGCGACCCGAGCGCGGAGCGCGAGCGGCGGCCGAGCATATCGCCGAACGGGCGGCTCGGCAGTCATTTCGTGCGGCGGGGCGCGCCGCACAGACCGAGCGCGCGGAGCTCGCGCTCCGCGCTGCCGGCCCAGTCCCGATTCGCGAGCGGGCTCGCCGGGCTCGGGTGGAGGATGCGACCGAATCGGACGCCGCCGTTCCCGAGCGCCTCGCGCGCGCGCTCCTCCGCGAAGGCACCGACGCCGATCACCCACTCGGGCTCGAGGACGTCGACGATCCTTCGCAGGTGATCGTCGCAGGCGGCGTAGAGGGCGCGCCGTTCGGTCGGAGCGAGCTTGTCCGGGGTGCGGTTGCGTCCCGACGCCTCCATGAAGACGAGGGGACAGTAGTTGGCGACGAAATGGTCCCGGAAGAAGGCCTCCGGGGCTCCGAATCGCCGGGCGACCGCGCCCCAGAGCCGAGCGCCGCTGACCTCGCTGCGCGTACAACCGAAGCCCTCGACCGGACGCGCGGGGTGCTCGTCTCGGGGGCGATCGACCCGCTCCTCGATGCCCATCCAGTCCCGCACGCTCGCGACCTCGCCGAAGGGGATCCCGGTCTGGGCCATGCCGAAGGGACCCGGATTCATGCCGAGGAAGACGGCGCGCTTCCGGCCGTCGCCGAAGCGGCGGAGGTAGCGATGGTGGCTGCGGGCGGCGTAGTCGAGGGGGTTGTAGACGTGGCTGACGGGCGGGCCGAATCGGAGGGGGGCGACGGCGCGCCGGAGGCGGCGCGCGGCCTCGATCA
>JBIPOQ010000183.1:0-7032 GCA_044379055.1 Myxococcota bacterium | reverse complement strand
GAGCCGGCTGTTCGGATTCCATGGCGCGTCCTTCGACTTCATTCACGCACGGGGAGTCTTCAGGACAGTGGCACAACTCGAGGGCGTGTCGGTGACTGAAATCACTCTTTTCCCCCTGGGAAAATCACCCCGGGAGCGGACGCGCGCGCAGGGTTCGTCCGCGCGAGGCTCGGCTCGGGAGGAGCCCCGACCGCCGCCGCTTTCTCGCGCGCTATGCTGCGACGCGTCTGTTCCGACCCCCCATTCCTGCGATCGAGCCAGCTCCGCCCCGGACCACTCGGCGGTTGCGGGGGTGAATACCGGGAGGCGGCGTGCGGCCGACCTTCGATTCAAAGCGGCGCCTCTGGGGCGCGCTCGTCGCGTTCGCGTGGGGGGTGGGGCCGTCCCTCGCGCTCGCGCAGGCCGAGACGACGCCGACCCGTCTCGACCAGGCGCTCGACGGGCCCTGGCGATGGCTCGATCCGGAGCTGGCCGGCTCGACCCAGGCGATCGGCCTCAGCGTCGGCCCCTGGCTCGAGCGCGCGATCACCCTCGATCCCGAACGGCGTGTCGACGCGCAGCGGCGGCTCGAGCCGCCCCCCGCCCCGCCGATCGGTCCTCCGGATCCGGCCGTCGCGCCGGTGCCGGGCGCTCCGGTCGTCCCCGAGCCCGTCGTCGAGGAGCTTCCGGCGCGCGCGCCGATCTTGCGAAAGGCGGCCCTCGAGTCGGCTTGTCTGCTCGAGGCGGCGGGCGAGTCGGTCGCGGCGGCCGAGGCCTACGCCGGGGTCATCGAGTCCTCGTTGTCCGAAGGCGAGGAGATCCAGGTCGACGTCTGGCACGGCCTCGCCGTCAATCTCGCGCGGGCCGGCGACTTCGCCGGCGCCGAGCGCGCCTTCCTCTCGGGACTCGACGCGTCGGGGCAGGCCGAGGATCAGATCCGCTTCCGCTACGACCTGGCCGGCTTCTATCGCACGCAGGGACGTCTGCTCGAAGCGATCGCCGTCATCGAGGCGCTGCTCGCCCACGCGCCGGCGTCGAGCGAGGTCGCGGCTGCGCGGACCGGTCTGGCTTCCTCGATCGAGCTCACGGTCCTCGCGCTCCCGCGCGGCGCTTCGCCGGCCTGGCCCGAGCCGCCGGTCGAGCCTGGCTGGGAGGCGGTCGATCCGCGCGTGACCCGCGCGATGGCCTGGATCCCCGAGCCGCTGCGCAGCGGTGGGCTCTCCTTCGGCCAGATCGTCGCGGGGCTCTCGAGCCCGCGCGTCCTCGCCTATCTCGCACTGGCCGCCGCCGCATTCGTCGGACTCCTGCTCCTGCTTCGCCAGCGTGGCGACATCGCCGTCGCGATCATCTACCCGGAAGAGCTGCGGGGCATCTTCCGCGTGCGCTGGGCGCGGAGCCGGGCGCGCCTGCCCGACGCGTCGACGGAGGAGCAGATCCGGAGGGGCGGCGCGTCGACCCGGCGGCAGCACCACATGGTCTCTCGCGAGACCCAGTTCCAGCGTCTCTTCACCGGCCGCTACACGGTCATCGTCGATGGGCTCCTGATCGATCCCGCGACCGACGAGGTGCTCGGCAAGATCCACGAAGAGAAGCTCGTGCGCGTGCGCCATCGACGGACGATGCGCGTCGAGTTCGACGTCCATCCGTCGACCTGTCCGATCGATCTCGCGGTCGTCTGGGGCGATCGTCCGGCCCACGAAGCCCAGGTCGCGGTGCCCGGCCTGATCGACAAGCCGCGCGCGGCGACGGCGGGCTCGATCCGCATCCCGCTGCCGAAGGGCACCCACCATCTGCTCGTCGGCTGCGGCGATCGCGTCTTCGACCATACGCTCGTCGTGACCTCGTTCCGGCCGATGCCCGTCGTGATCGACGTGCTCGCGGCGGACGCCGTCTTCAAGGGCTGCCCGCCCGCCGTGCAGCCCTATCTGACCGGCGACCTGCCGTCGGTCGCCCGGGCCCTCGAGCGAGACGGCCAGGCGACCCTCGGCTATCGCCTGCTCGGCGGGAAGTACGAGCAGGAAGGCGATTTCGCCCGCGCCGCGGATTTCTTCGAGTCCGCGGGCGATCCGCTCGCGGCGGCCCGGCTCCGCCTCGCCCCGGGCGAGGCCGCCCGCGCCGCCTCGTTGTTCGAGAAGGCCGAGTCCTGGCTCGAAGCCGCCGACGCGCATCTGCGCGACGACCAGCTGCTGCATGCCGGTGAATGCTACGAGCGCGGCCTCGACTACGAGCGCGCGATCCGCTGCTATCGGGAGTGTGGGGCGATCGATCGCTGGCTGACGGCCCTCGAGCGATACGGCCGCGTCTTCGAGGCGGCCCAGCTCGCGATCGAGCACGGCCAGCGCCCCCGCGCGATCCGCCTGCTCCAGCTCGTCGAGGCGACCGATCCGGCGTTCCGCGAGGCCTGCCTGCTGCTGGCCGATGCCTTCGAGACCGAGGGCCATTTCGACCTCGCCGCGGCGAAGCTCGACGAGCACATCGCCACCTTCCGCCCGGGCTATGCGCCCGCCGATACCTACGCGCGCCTCGCGGGCTGCTGGGAGCAGGCGGGCCATACCGAGCGCGCTCTCGGCATCCTCGAGGATCTCCGACGACGCGAGCCGACCTACCCGAACATCGCGTCGCGCATCGAGCTCCTGCGCAAGCAGCGCAGCGCCTCGGGCCACGTCTTCGCACCGGCGGCCCAGCGCATCAGCGACCGGATCCCCGACGGCGCGTCGACGGCCTTCGTCGGCGAAGTCCGCTACGAGCTGCTCGAGGAGATCGGGCGCGGCGGGATGGGCGTCGTCTACAAGGCCCGCGATACCCGGCTCGGCCGCATCGTCGCCCTGAAGCGCCTGCCGGAGGGGCTGCGCCGCCATCATCCCCGGGCCCTCCAGTTCTTCCTGCGCGAGGCCCAGTCGGCCGCGCGGCTGAACCATCCGAACATCGTGACCGTCTTCGATGCCGACCAGCAGGACGGCCAGTTCTTCATCACGATGGAGCTGCTCGAAGGGCAGCCGCTGCACACGATCCTGCGCGAGCGCGGCCAGCTCTCCGCCATGAACGTCATCGGCATCGCGCGCCAGGCCTGCCGCGGCCTCGACTACGCCCACGGCCAGGGCATCGTCCACCGCGACATCAAGACAGCGAACCTCTTCGCGACCACCGATCGCGTCATCAAGATCATGGACTTCGGCCTCGCGAAGGTCCTCGAAGAGGTGCGGGGCGCGACGACGCTCGTCTCGGGGACGCCCTACTACATGTCGCCCGAGCAGGTCCTCGGGCAGGACGTCGACCACCGTGCGGATCTCTACTCGCTCGGTGTGACCCTGTTCGAGCTCGCGACCGGCCGTGTCCCCTTCGACTCCGGCGAGGTCGCCTATCATCATCGCCATACGCCCGCGCCCGATCCCCGCGCGTTGCGTCCCGATCTCCCCGAGCCCCTCGCCCGGCTCATCTCGAAGCTGCTCGCGAAGAATCCCGCCGATCGCCTCCAGAGCGCGGCCGACGTGCTCGACGCGCTGATGGACATCGAGACGGAATAGGCCCCTGCGAGGGCGAGTTCCGCGGAATTCTCCAGCTTTCATCTGACGGTCGATCAATGTCGAGCGCTGTGTGTCGGGTCACTTCACCACCGCCACGCTTCGGGCAAGATGCGCCGCAATGCAGTCCCCCGACACGACAGAGGATCGAATCGAAGTCTGCGCGGATCCCGAGCTCGACCTGCTCGTCGAGCGGTTCGCCCATCGTGTGCGCTTCTTCGCGCAGCGGATCGAGCGGCGTTTCGGCCTCGATCCTTCCTGGCGCGACGACCTGATCTCCGCCGGGTATTTCGGGCTCCTGAAGGCGCTCCGAAACCGCCGGCAGCAGGCGCATGCCCACGAGCTCTCGGCCTACGTCTCGAAGCGCGTCGAAGGGGCGGTTCTCGACGAGGCCCGACAGGTGCTGGGGCGCTCCTCGACGCGTTCCGATCTCGACCCCGAGGAGCTCGAGGACGGCCAGGTCTCGGACTGGGGCGCAGGCGACTGGCTCGCCCGCGCGGCGTCCGACCCCGAAGGCCTGGCCGACGGTCGGATCCGCTGGCAGCAGATCGAGGAGGCCTTCGAACATCTCGACGACCTGCAACGCGGCTGGCTCCTGGCCGTCGCGTCGGGCCATACCCTGGCGGAGATCGCCCGGGGCGACGGCGAGAGCCCCGCGCGGATCCAGAACCAGATGACCCGGATCTCGCGCGCGGTCCGTGCGAACGCCCCCGAGCTGCGCCGGCTGCTGCGCCACGAGATCTGAGCCCCGCCGCCTCGCCGGGGCTCGATCGGATCCGCATGGGGCCGTACCATGCCGCCGTTTCCAGATCGAGCGCAGATCGGGGCGGATCCAGCCGCCGGATCGGTCTCGAGGAGGTTCAGCGTGTCGGATTCATCGAACGGGCGGGCGATCATCATCGCCGCCGTCCTCGTCAGCCTCTCGGTCATCGGGGGCAGCTTCTTCGTCGCGGACTCGCTCGAGCGCGCGACGGCGCAGATCGAGCGGGCGACCGATGCCCTCGAGAATCTGCCGGTGGCTGCCGCGCCGGGCGGGCCGCCGCGGCGTCCGCCCGGACCCGATCCGGCGCGGGAGTACAAGATCGAGCTCGGCTCCGCCCCGACCCGCGGCCCGAGCAACGCGAAGATCACGCTCGTCGAGTGGTCCGATTTCCAGTGCCCCTTCTGCAATCGGGTCGGACCGACGCTCGAGCAGATCGAGAAGGAATACGGCGACTCGGTCCGGATCGTGTTCAAGCACCTGCCTCTCGACATCCACCCCGAGGCCCGCGCCGCCCACGCCGCCGCCGAGGCGGCCCATCGCCAGGGCAAGTTCTGGGCGATGCACGACCGGATCTTCGCGAACCAGCGCGATCTGCGCGTCGAGACCCTCGAGGGGTATGCGCGGGAGATCGGGCTCGACCTCGACCGCTACCGCAAGGACGTCGCGTCGACGGACGTGGCCCGGACGATCGATGCCGATCTCGAGCAGGCGAAGAAGCTCGGCGTGACCGGAACGCCGTCGTTCTTCATCAACGGGCGCAACCTCTCCGGGGCCCAGCCCTTCCCGAACTTCAAGCGCATGATCGACGAAGCTCTCGAGGCGAAGGGTTAGGCGCGCGCAGCGGTGATCCGGGGAATCGTCTTCGACCTGTTCGACACCCTCGTCGACCAGAACCACCGCCGTCTCGCGCCGATCGAGATCGAGGGCCGACGCTATGCCGCGACGGTGCCCGAGCTGCATGCCTTCGCCCGTGAGCGGGCGGGGGTCGACCGCTCTCTCGTCGAGTTCGCGTCCCTGCTCGGCGAGGTCGATGCGGCGCTCCGCCCGGCGACCATCGACGTCGGCGTCGAGCTGCCGACCCGCGACCGCTTCGCGGAGCTGGCCCGGCGACTCGGCTGCCCCGGTGTCGACGCGCTCGCGAAGGGACTGACCGACGTCCACATGGGCGCATTGCGCGCCGCCGTGACGGTCCCCGACCACCACGAGCTCGTCCTGATGACCCTCGCCGCGAGCTTCCAGCTCGGCCTCTGCTCGAACTTCTCCGACACGGCGACCGCGATGGCGGTCCTCTCCGACGCGGCGTTCCTGCCGCATCTGCGCTCGGTCGTCGTCTCCGAGGAGCTCGGGATCCGAAAGCCGCGCCCCGAGATCTTCGAGGCGGTGGCCGAGGGGCTCGGGCTCGAGCCGCGGGAGATCCTGCACGTCGGCGACAGCTTGAGCGCCGACGTGGCCGGCGCCTCCGCGGTCGGGATGCGCACCGTCTGGCTGACCCGCCGCATCCGCGAGCCCGAGGCGGAGCTCGCGCGCCATGCGGGTCCGCGGCCGGACTTCGCCCTCGACGATCTGCGGGATCTCCCGGTCCTGATGGCGCGGCAGGCGACCTAGCGTGGGTCGCGCATCGCCGAGCCGCGCATCGCCGAGTCTAGTGGATCGAGCCGGGGCGGATCAGCTGGAAGAGCGCGACCTCGGCCTCGAACTGGGTCCCGTCGCGGCGGATCATCTCGAAGCTCCCGGCCATCGAGCCGAACGGCGTCGGGAGCGGGCAGCCGGAGGTGTACTCGAAGCTCTGGCCGGGCTCGAGCACCGGCTGCTCGCCGACGACGCCGGGGCCGTGGACCTCTTCGGTATGACCCGTGCCGTCCACGATCGTCCAGTGGCGGTTGATCAGCTGGACCGCCGTATCGCCCTCGTTCGCGATCGTGATCGTGTAGAGGAAGAACCAGCGACTCGCGGCGGGGCTGCTGTGCTCCGCGGAATAACGCGCGCGGACCTGCACCCGAACGCCGCGGGTCGTCGCTTCCGAGCTGGTTTCGAAGAGGTCGAGATCGCTCACGCCTCGGACTCTAGCAGCGATCCGGGGCGGTCCGGGGGGCGGGCTCCGCGCGGGGGGGGCCGGTCTTGAACTGCCTGCTGGTCGAGCCGGAGGAATGGGACGCGGAGACCGGTCGGGCCCGGATCGGGGGTCGTCGCCGTCGCCACGCCGAGGAGATCCTGAAGGCGGCGACCGGCGACGAGCTCCGGGTCGGGATCGTCGGCGGTCGGATCGGTCGGGGCCGCATCGTCGCCCTCGACGCCGAGGCGCTCGAGCTCGACCTGAGCCTCGACGAAGACCCGCCGCCCAAGCGACCGCTCGAGCTCGTGCTCGCGCTGCCGAGACCGCCGGTCTTCCGGCGCATCCTGTCGACCGCGGCGAGCCTCGGGGTCGAGCGGATCCGGGTCGTCGGCACCGCCCGGACCGAGAAGAGCTTCTGGCAGAGCCACGACGTGCGGGAGGGCGCGATCCGGGAGCGCCTCCTGCTCGGCCTCGAGCAGGCGAGGGACAGCGTCCTTCCGGCGGTCGAGCTGCTGCGGTGGTTCGAGCCCCTGGTCGACGACGTGCTGGGCCCCGGGCTCGTTGGCCGCCGGGGCTTCGTCGCGCATCCAGGCGCGCCGACCGCCTGTCCCCATCGGGTCGAGGGGCCGGTCACGCTCTTCGTGGGTCCCGAAGGCGGGCTGCTCGATCACGAGGTCGCGCGGCTCGTCTCGATCGGCTTCGAGGCCGTCCACCTC
>JBIPOQ010000528.1:0-2950 GCA_044379055.1 Myxococcota bacterium | reverse complement strand
GTCGCGAGAGGCCGGGACGGTTTCCGTCTTCGACTCCCCGTCCTCCCGCAGGCCGACGACGACGATGCGCGGCGCCTGGGTCCGCAGTCGCCGCACGAAATCCGCGAGCCCGTGGATGCCCGAGAGCGGATCGATCGGCGCCGTGATCGCGATCAGGACGATCGGCACGTCCCCGCGGATCAGGTACTGGCGGATGCGGGCGAGCCCCTGCTCGGCCCGTTGAAAGACGTGCACACGCGCGAACGAGCCGTCGACCTCCGCCTTGAGCCACTCGAGGGCGAGCGCGTCGGGCTCGATCACGACGACGGGTCGCCCCGTCTCGGTCGGATCGGCGGGAGGGGGCGAGGCGTCCGGCGTGGCCGATGCAATCGGGGCGATCGACGACTCGTCGTCGACTCGCGCCGCCGTGCGCGCCACGACGAGATCGACTGCGGCTGGCACGACCGCCGCGTCGACCTTCGGCGCGACGACGGCATCGGGCGCGGTGACGGCGACGAGGGGCGGCGCGGGAACGGCCAGCTCGGACTCGAGCTCGAGCTCGGTCTCGACGTCGGTCTCGAGGGGATCCGAGCCGAAGAAGAGCTCGTCGGAGAGCTCGATCTCCTCGGCGGGTGCGGCACCGGCGGCGGATCGCGCATCCTCGTCGCGCAGCCGCATGCCTTCCATCGCGAGGTATTGGGCGTTGAGGCCGCGCTGAAGCGACGCGAACGTTTCGGGACCGTCCGCGTCGCGGTGGGCATCGAAGCTGAACTCGCCGGTCGCCCAGGCGAACATCTCGAAGATCGCCGCTTCCGCCGACGTCCGGATCAGGGCATCGATTGCCTCGGGTTCGAGACCGAGCTCCGCCGCGAGACGCGCAGGTCGATCGGGGGAGCGGGCTCCGACCGCCGCGAGCGCCGCGTCGAATCGCGCGCCCTCGACGAGCCCCGCCGCGAGGAGCAGTCCGCGCAGGTCCGCGGTTCGCCCCTTGATGCCCGCCGCGTGAACCAGTCCGGAGCGAAAGAGGATCTGGCCGGCCCCGCCGACGGATTCGAGCGAGAGCACACCGGATTTCTGCGACAGGCTGACGATCTGCAGCAGGTCGCCGAGGGACAGGTCCTCGAGATTTCCGACAAGGCTCATGCGAACCCCCACGCCCCCGCCAGCGGCGAGAGCGGGTGCTCAGGCGTTTCATGGGGCGCGGAGGGTCAACCCCTCTCGCTGCATCGGCCTGCCCGGATGGGACTTGATCGGCGGGAGCGGGTCGGCGGACGGCGACCCCGGTGAGAGGAGAGAAGGGTAACCCGCGGGGCAGATCGCCTTCTCCGACGCGGCGGGCCTAGCGCCTCGGGCGAGCCCGAGAGGCTCAGCGCAGCCCGCGATCCGGCTCGGCGACGGAGACGGTGAAGGGCTCGACGGCGGCGGCGCGCCCGGCGGTCTCGAACGCCTTCAGGACGCCCGGGATCTCCGCGCGCGGCACGCAGAACCGCAGCTGCAACGTCTGCTCCGCCTCCTGCCAGGCCTCGCGCATGCCCTCGACCAGGGCCGCGGCGTGGCGAGGGAGATCGTCGAGGGCGATGCCGAGGGGCGACATCGCGACGCGCGTACACTGCAGGCGCCGACAGCGCTCGAGGGCCGTGCGCATCTCGTCGGTCGCGCGCATCTGATCGAAGGCATGTCGATCCCCGAGCCCGAGCAGCATCAACCGCGGGGAACGCAGCGCTCGACCACAGCCGATCAGCAGCGCCTCGCCGCTCTTGCCCGACAGATCCCCGCTCTCGATCCGGCGGGAGAGGCCGCCACACAGACGCCAATCCGCGCGCGCCGCCCCGCTGCGCAGCGGCCGATCGTCGACGAAGAAGCCCGCCACGGCGATGTCGCTCTCGACCCGCTCGAGCGGTCTCGAAGTCAGGAGCACTTCGATCGCGGCCTTCATGCGCTTCGAACCTCCTTCGCGATCGCGTCGAGCACACCGTTCACGAACGACGGCGATCGATCGCTTCCGAATCGTCTCGCGAGATCGACCGCCTCGTCGATCACGACGGCGACCGGCGTCTGCGTATCCCGGAGCTCGTGGGCCCCGAGCCGGAGCACGTTCCGATCGACCACCGCCATGCGCGACACGCGCCAGTTGCGCGCGTGAAGACTGACGAGCGCATCGAGCTCCGGCAAGCGAGCGACCACTCCGGTCACGAGCTCGCGCGCGAACTCGAGCGCGCCCTTCGGGACGACGAAATGCTCGGCGACCCGATCGAAGATGCGGTCACTGTCCTCCGGCGACTTCCCGGCCCCTCGCTCCGCCTCGGCCCCCTCTGCCGATTCGGCTTCCCCGTCATCGTCGATCGTTTCGAGGGGCTCCGCCAGTCGACGAGGGCTCGTGTGGCCCGCCAGATCGACGGCATAGAGGACCTGGAGCGCGACCTCACGCCCCTGGTGTCGACTGCTGCCCGTCGCTTCGGTGGATTCGCTCACGAGCTCGCCATCTCCCGGCCTGCCAATCGTCCCCCAGCCCTGGGGCTGCCGTCGCTCGGCCGCCCATCCGCGATGCGAAAAGCATCGGCCTCGAAGAGCCGCGCCATCTCGACGGCGGCCAGCGCGACCTCCGCCCCCTTGTTGCCGTCCGTCCCTCCGGCCCGCGCGAGCGCCTGCTCGATGTCGTCCGTGGTGAGGATGCCGAAGGCCACCGGAACGTTCGTGGTGCGCATCACCTCGCGAACCCCGTCCGTGACTCCGCGGCAGACATAGTCGAAATGCGGCGTACCGCCGCGGATCACGGAGCCCAGGGTCACGATCGCATCGAACTGCCCGGACTCCGCCAGCCGGCGGGCGGCCTGCGGAATCTCGAAGGCGCCCGGGACCCAGTAGAGCCGAAGATCCTCGGGCGCGAGCCCGCGCTCGAGGAGGGCCGACTGCGCGCCTTCGATGAGACGCACGGAGATCAGGTGATTGAAGCGGGAGACGACGAGCGCCA
>JBIPOQ010000385.1:0-4074 GCA_044379055.1 Myxococcota bacterium | reverse complement strand
CTTCATTTCCGCACCTTTGCTCGCCGTTTCCGGGACGGACGGCCCGGAAGGGAGGCCTTCCCTTCCCGGCTCACGCATCCGGACAGATGGAGATCGGGACCACAGCGCCGGACCTCGACCGCGTCGAGCGAGAGCGCATCGCGCAAGCGCTCGAGCCCCATTGCCCCGAGCGCCGGACGGCCGTCGTCACCGATCAGCCGGGGCGCCAGGAACCAGTGTACCTCGTCGACCAGATCCGCTCGCAGGAGGGCCGCGGCGAGACGTCCCCCGCCCTCGACGAGGATCGTCGTCAGTCCGGCCTCGGCCAGCGCCCGGAGCGCTCGGACGAGATCGACCTGGCCCGCCTCGAGCGCGGGGACCTCGAGCACGCGGCCGGCGCGGGCCCGGGCGGCGGCGAGACCGCGCGCGCCTTCGCGGCAGACGATCCAGCTCGCGCCGGCGGGACCCGGGCCGGAAAGCGCCGCCTTGCCCTCGCTCAATCCTGCCGTGAACAGGCGCGCGCTCGCCGGGACCCGGAGCGAACCGTCGACGACGACCCGGACGGGCCAGCGCAGCACGCGGTCCCCTCGGCGCGCCGAGAGCTCGGGGTCGTCGGCCAGGGCCGTCGCAGAGCCGACCATCACGGCGTCGTGCTCGAGGCGCAGGCGATGGACCGCGGCGCGGCTGGCCTCGCCCGTGATCCAGCGCGACTCCCCGCTCGCAACGGCGATGCGGCCGTCGAGGGTCGCGGCGAGCTTCAGCGTGACGAAGGGGCGGCCGCGCTCGCAGACGGAGAGGAAGCCGCGATGCTGCTGGCGGCATTCGGCTTCGAGAACGCCGACCGTGACGTCGAGCCCCGCCCGGCGCAGGCGCGCGAAGCCACGGCCCGAGACGCGGGCATGGGGATCGCGACAACCAGCGACGACCCGGCCGATTCCGGCGGCGAGGATCGCTTCGGTGCAGGCACCGGTGCGGCCGACGAAATTGCAGGGCTCGAGGGTCACGGCGAGGCTGGCGCCGCGCAGGGCCGCCGCGCCATGACGGCGACGCGCCTGATCCATCGCCACGATCTCGGCGTGGGGTCCACCGGGCGGCCGGGTCGTTCCGACGCCGAGGATCCGCTCGCCACGAAACACGACGGCGCCGACGCTCGGATTCGGATGGGTCGAGCCGTTGCCGCGAGCGGCCGCGCGGAGCGCGCGGCGCATCATCCGCTCGTCCCGATCGTTCGCCGTCCCCGGCCGAGCGCTCATCGACGGACGCCGAGCGGCCTCACGGTCCGGTCGATCTTCCGCTCGCCCGCGCCCCGACCTCCCGCGGCGATCTCGGCGAAGAAGATCTCGTAGTCCTTGGGACTGCTGAAATCGAGGAACACGGAGGCGAAGCGAACCGCCGCGAGGGCGTCGATCGCCGAGAGCTCCTCGAGCGCACGCCGTCCGATACGGTCGCTCGTGACCTCGCGCTCGCCCGACTCCTGCAGCTCCCGCTCCACGCGATCGATCAGCTGCTCGATCGCCTCGGTCGACACGGGCCGCTTCACGCAGGCGTGCTCGAGCCCGCGCTTCAGCTTCTTGCGGTCGAACTCCTCGCGTCGCTCGTCGCTCTTGATGACGCGGGGCAGGACCTCTTCGACGCGTTCTCGGGTCGTGAACCGGCGACCACATTCGTCGCACTCACGCCGACGACGGATCTCCGCCCCCTCGCTCGCGAGCCGCGAGTCGATGACGCGATTGCCCTCGTCCCCGCAGAACGGACACTGCACGGCCTAGCCCGTCTCGGTCCAGCGCTGGGGATAGAGCGGGAACTTCCGGCACATCTCCGCCACCTCGCGCCGGATCGCGTCGAGCCCGTCGACGTCGCCCGGGTTCTCGAGCACGCGCGCGAGGAAGGCCGCGATCTGCAGCATCTCGGGCTCGCGCATGCCGCGGGTCGTGACGGCGGGCGTGCCGATCCGGACGCCCGAGGTCACGATGGGCTTGCGCGGATCGAACGGAATCATGTTCTTGTTCGCCGTGATGCCCGCGCGATCGAGGGAGATCTGCGCAGCCTTGCCCGTCGTGTCGCGGCCGACGAGGGAGAGCAGGAAGAGATGGTTGTCCGTGCCGCCGGAGACGATCTTGAAGCCCTTTGCGTGGACGGCCTGGGCCAGCGCCTGGGCGTTGGCGACGATCTGCCGACAGTAGTCGCGGAAGGTCGGCTGGGCGGCCTCCTTGAAGGCGACCGCCTTGCCGGCGACGACGTGCATGAGCGGACCGCCCTGCAGGCCGGGGAAGATCGCGCTGTCGAGCTTCTTCGCCCACGCCTCGTCGCAGAGGATGAGGCCGCCGCGCGGGCCGCGGAGCGTCTTGTGGGTCGTGGTCGTCACGATCTGCGCCTGGCCGATCGGGCTCGGATGGACGCCGGCCGCGACGAGGCCCGCAATATGGGCGATGTCGGCGAAGAGCACGGCGCCGACCTCGTCCGCGATCGCCCGGAACGTCTTGAAGTCGATCGTTCGCGAGTAGGCGGTCGCACCGCACTGGATCATCTTCGGCCGGTGGGCGAGCGCGAGCTCCCGGACCTGGTCGTAGTCGATCTGCTCGTTCGCCTGCGACACGCCGTAGGGCACGATCGTGAAATGCTTGCCGGAGAAGTTGACCGGGCTGCCGTGGGTCAGGTGGCCGCCGTGGTCGAGGTTCATCGCGAGGACCGTGTCGCCGCGCTGGAGGACCGCTTCGTAGACGGCCGCGTTCGCCTGGGATCCCGAATGGGGCTGGACGTTGGCGTGGTCGGCCCCGAACAGCGCCTTGGCGCGATCGATCGCGAGGGTCTCGACCTCGTCGACCTCTTCGCAGCCGCCGTAGTACCGGCGACCGGGATAGCCCTCGGCGTATTTGTTGGTGAGAACCGAGCCGACCGCCTCGAGCACGGCCTCGGACACGAAGTTCTCGGAAGCGATCAGCTCGAGGGAAAGCCCCTGCCGTCGCCCCTCGCGTCGGATGAAGCGCGCGATCTCGGGATCGGTGCGATCGAGCTGGGGGGTCATGGAATCGGACATTTCGGCCACTCCTTCTGGCTCGTCACCGGATCGTCGGGACGTGGATCCGGCGCTGGCCTGCACGACTCGGGTCCGAACCTCCCGACCCGAACAGCCCACGACGGAAACGCCCTCACCGGTCTGGGCCGGGACGGCCGAGCACTACTCGTCGACGCGCTCTTTCAGGTAGTCGATCGCATCGGCGATCGTCTGCATCTTCTCCGCATCGTCGTCGGGGATCTCGATGTCGAAGGTCTCTTCGAGGGTCATGACGAGCTCGACGATGTCGAGCGAGTCGGCACCGAGATCATCGATGAACGAGGCATTCAGCACCGCCTCTTCCCTCGACACCCCCAGCTGCTCGACGATCAGATCGGTGACGCGCGATTCAAGCGACGACATGGATGGAGCTCCTCCAAGACTCGGTCCTGATGAGACGACGAAAGCTAGCGCCGTACCCCCCGTACGGCGACGGCCTGGGGCCTGCAGGATCAGGCTGCACCCTCGATCTCGACCCCGTTCGATGCCAACAGGGCGCGAACTTCCGCGAGCTCGGAGAGCTCCGAGAAGTTCGCCCGCGCGGCCCGTCGTTCGATCCGAGCGATCAGACCCGACAGTACGCGGCCGGGACCGACCTCGAGAAAACGATCGACCCCGAGCGCACGCATCCGCACGACCATCTCGGTGAAGCGAACCGGCGCCGTCACCTGGGCCCTCAGCAGCCCGGCCATGCGCCCGGGATCCGCGTTCGGCTCGGCCTCGACGTTCGTCACGATCGGCGGCACCGCCACGCGGAAGGGCAGCTTCGCGAGCTCGCCCTCGAGCTTCTGGGCGGCCGGCTCCATCAAGGCACAGTGGAAGGGCGCGGAGACCGGCAGCGGGACGGTCTTCTTCGCGCCGAGCTCCCGCGCCCGATTGCAGGCGATCTCCACCGCCACCGCATCGCCGGCGATCACCGTCTGCTGGGCCGAATTGAAGTTCGCGGGCGTGACGACGAGGCCCGTCTCCTCGGCGGCCCGTCGACAGGCCTCGCCGACGACGTCCGGCTCGACGCCCATCACCGCGGCCATGGCCCCACG
>JBIPOQ010000182.1:0-7035 GCA_044379055.1 Myxococcota bacterium | reverse complement strand
ATTTCATCGTGGTATGGTTCGCCCACCCGATGCGAGACGACGCCCCCCGCTCTGACGCCCCTTCGACCGGATCCGCCCCGAAGACGAGCGCCTACTCGTACTACGTGCTGTTGATGCTCGCGCTCGTCAACATGATCAACTACGTCGACCGCAACATCCTGTCGGTCCTGATCGGACCGATCAAGCAGGAGTTCCAGGTCAGCGACGAGGCGATGGGGCTCCTGACCGGCCTCGCCTTCATCATCGTCCATTCGCTCTTCGGCCTGCCCCTCGCGCGGCTCGCCGACCGGACGAGCCGACGGACGGTGGTCGCGGTCGGGGTCGCGGTCTGGAGCGCGATGACCGCCGTGATGGGGCTCGCGTCGAGCTTCGGACAGCTTCTCTTCCTGCGGATGGGCGTCGGGATCGGCGAGGCCGCGGGCGCGCCTCCCTCGCACTCGCTGCTCTCGGACTACTTCCCGCCGGAGAAGCGGGCGACCGCCCTCTCGCTCTTCGGCATGGGCGTCTACGCGGGCACGATGTTCGGCTACTTCGCCGCGGGCTCCCTCGGCGAGGCCTTCGGCTGGCGGATGGCGTTCGTCGCCGTCGGGCTGCCGGGGCTCCTGCTGGCGGCGCTGGTCGGCGCGACCGTGCGCGAGCCTGCGCGCGCAGCGCCGGCCGCCGACGAGTCGATCCTGTTCGTGCTGCGCTACCTGCTCTCGAAGCCCGCTTTCGTGTTCCTGATGATGGCCGCCTCCTTCCATGCGATCGCCGCCTACGCGGCGATCATCTGGACGCCGTCGTTCTACGGCCGCGTCCACGGCATGACGCTCTCGCAGATCGGCCTCTGGCTCGGCCTCGTCTCGGGGGTCGGCGGCGCGATCGGCGCCCTCGGCGGGGGGCTGGTCTCGGATCGGCTCGGCCGGAGCGACAAGCGCTGGTATGCGTGGGTCGCTGCGTGCGTCGCGCTGCTCGCCTCGCCGGCGAGCCTCGCGGCCTACCTCTTCGCGGATACGCCGCAGACCTCGCTCGCCGCCTACTTCGTCTTCATCCTGCTGATCGGGGCCTACAACGGACCGCTGCATGCGATGAACCAGTTCCTGGCGAAGCCCCGCATGCGCTCGATGTCCGTCGCGATCCAGCTCCTCATCGTCAACCTCGTCGGCGGCGTGATCGGCCCCTGGTCCGTCGGTCGGGCGTGCGACGTCTTGCGGCCGGAGTACGGCGAGGCAGGGATCCGGCATGCGATGTGGGTCGCGATCGGGGTCTGCACGGTCTTCGCGAGCCTCTTCTACCTCGCGACGAGCCGGAGCCTCCGACAGGGCATCGCGGACGCCTCGGAGGCCTGAAGACCGTCGTCCGCGTCGACCGTTCGCTCGTCGAAGCGACCGGCGCGACCGGCAGAGTGGACATCGTTTCGGCGCCGAGGAAGACGGCCGGACCGACGAAGAGATCGAGGAGACGAAATGGCGAACGAGACCGGATTCACAGGCAGCGCCCCCGATGCGACCGAACGCGTGCTCTCCGGCCAGGTCTGGTCGGATTTCTGCGACGCGCTGAAGAAGGCCGGCGAGATCGTCCTGCGCGAGAAGTCGCCGAAGGATCTGCTCGATCGCGCCGAGGGCTGGCGATACCTCTCGCGCCTCACGCGCGCGGCGCTCGAGCAGTCCGTCGAGTCCGGGGACCCGGCGGCCCCGCAGCTCTACCGGCTCTCCCACGAGACGGTCAAGATCGGCGCGGACAACCCCGACGCGTTCTACCAGAACGCGATCATCGACGGCCGCTACGACTACACCCTCTCCGGCACCCGCGGCAGCGTCGCCTACATCGGCATCGGCACGTACAGCGGCGTCTACGGCCTCGATCAGAAGATCCAGCAGACCGGCTTCCTCGACCTCCACGACGTCCCGGGCGACGAGAACGGCCGGATCACGATCCAGCTCTCGAAGGAGAAGAAGCCCGGCCTCTGGCTCCCGATGCGCGACGACACGCGGCTCCTCATCATCCGCCAGTTCCGCATGGACTGGGAGAAGGACGAGGTCGCGAGACTCGAGATCCGCTGCGTGAACGCGCCGGGCCGCGCGCTGCCGGCGAACGTCCCCGACCTGCTCTCGGCGGAGCAGATCGCAAAGGGCCTCGAGGACGCGGCGAAGTTCGTCTACGCGACGGCCGAGATCTTCGTCGGCTGGTGCGACGACTTCGAGAAGAACCCCAACGACGTCCAGCAGAAGTTCACCGGCCTGGGCGACCCCAACAACCAGTTCTGGCACGGCTATTGGACGCTCGAGCCGGGCCAGGCCCTGGTGCTCGAAGCGATGCCCCCGGTCTGCGACGCCTGGAACTTCCAGCTCAACAACTACTGGGAGGAATCCCTCGACTACCGCTACTTCCCGTGCCACATCAACAAGCACACGGCGAAGTACGAGAAGGACGGCTCCCTCCTGATCGTGATCGCCGCCGAGGACCCCGGCGTCGGGAACTGGATGAACACCGTCGGCCATCGCCACGGCACGCTCGGCCTGCGCTGGACCCGCGCGATCGACCCCCAGAAGCCCCGGCTCCGGGTCGTGCCGATCGAGCAGCTGAAGGCCGAGGCGGCGCGCCGAGCCCGCGCCTGAGCTAGTCCGTCTCCGGAAGGGCGAACGCCACGTACTTCGAGCCGGCGGGCTGCCCGAGCTTGCCGCCGCCCGCGGCGACGACGACGAACTGACGGCCGCCGACGGCGTAGGTCGCCGGGGTCGCGAAGCCGGCGGCGGGGAGCGGCGCCTGCCAGAGCTCCTCGCCCGTCCGCTTGTCGAAGGCGCGGATCTTCGCGTCCGGCGTTGCGGCGATGAAGAGCAGGCCGCCGGCGGTCACGACGGGGCCCCCGTAGTTCTCGCTGCCCTTGCCGCGCCCCGCGTCGCCGAGCTGCGGATACTCGCCGAAGGGGATCTGCCAGCGGATCGTGCCCGCGGAGAGGTCGATCGCCGTCAGCGTGCCCCAGGGCGGCGTGTTGATCGGGATGCCCTGCTCGTCGCGCAGGTAGACGTAGCCCGCCGAGACGTATTTCGAGTCCGCGCCCGGCCGGCCGTCGAGCTCGGCCATCGCCTTCGACGGGTCGCCCGGCTGGAGCAGGTAGGCCGTGAGCCGTTCGATCAGGGGGAGCGGCAGGTCGACGAAGCTCGGCATGCGGCCCCCGCCGAGGGCGATCATCGTGTAGATCTCGACGACGTTGCGCCGCTCGCCGAGACCGATCAGCGAGGGACCGACGCCGGTGCCCTCGAGCTCCGGCCCGTGACAGACCCCGCATTTCTCGAGGTAGAGCCCCCGCGGATTGAAGCCCTTCGGCCGCTCCATCAAGCGGAGCACGGCCGGCAGCTCGTTCGCATTCACGTAGAGGAGCCCGGTCTCCGCATCGAAGGCCGCTCCGCCCCACTCCGCGCCTCCATCGAAGGCGGGGAACATCATCGAGCCCTCGAGGCTCGGCGGGATGTAGTCCTGGCCCATCCGCACGCCTTCGAGGCGCGCGAGCTGGGTCTTGCGGAAGGCCTCGCCCCGGTCGTCGAGCCAGGAGAGGTCGAAGCGCTGGCGCGTGTACGGCGGCGGCGCCGTCGGGAAGGGCTGCGTCTTCGCGACGTATTGCCCGTCGACGAGCGCGCCGGGCACCGGCCGCTCCTCGATCGGGAAGACGGGCTTGCCCGTCTCGCGCTCGAACACGAACAGGTATCCCGCCTTCGTCGTCTGGGCGACGGCGTCGATCGTCTCGCCGTCGCGCTCGATCGTCACGAGGGTCGGCGGGGCCGGGAGATCGCGATCCCAGAGATCGTGGTGCACGAACTGGAAATGCCAGCGGCGCTCGCCGGTGCGCGCGTCGAGAGCGAGCAGGCTGTTCGCGAAGAGATTGTCGCCCGCGCGATCGCCGCCCCAGAAATCTGGCGTCGCCGAGCCGGTCGGCAGGAAGACGAGTCCGCGCTCCCGGTCGAGCGTGACGCCGGACCAGGAGTTCGCGCCGCCGCGGGTCTTCCAGGCTTCCTTCGGCCAGGTCTCGGCGCCGAGCTCGCCGTCGCGGGGGATGGTGTGGAAGATCCAGCGCATCTCGCCGGTCCGGAGGTCGTAGGCGCGGATGTCGCCGGGGGCGGCCCCATCGGTCTCGCCGACCTTCGTTCCGAGGATCAGCAGGTCCTCGAAGATCGCGCCGGGGGTCGGCGACGTGACGTCCCCGCCGGTCGTGCCGTGGGCGAGCCCGGCGCGCAGATCGGTGCGACCGCCCTTTCCGAAGCTCCCGATGGGCAAGCCCGTCTTCGCATCGAGGGCCCAGAGATCCTGGCCGCAAGCCGCGAGGATGCGCCCGCCCTCGGGCGCGTCCCAATGGACGAGGCCGCGATTGTGGCCCTGGGCCGCGCTTCCGTTCGCGATCGGATCGAAGCGCCAGCGCTCGCGCCCGGTCGCCGCGTCGAGGGCGAAGACGTGGGAGCTCGGCGTCGTTCCGTAGAGCACGCCGTCGATGACGAGGGGGTTCGACTGGATCTGGGAGAGCGCGCTCGAGAGCGGCCCCGTGTCGTAGGTCCAGACGGGCTCGAGCTGCGCCACGTTCGAGCGGTCGATCTGACGCAGCGCAGACGCATGCGAGCGGCCGGGGTCGCCGAGATAGTCGCGCCAGCTGCCATCGACGGCGTCCGCGCGCGCCCCGGAGGCCGCGCCTTCGGCCTTTGCGCTCTGCCCCCCCGCCTCCGGCGTCTTGCCGTCCCCGCCCAGACAGGCGAGCCCCACGCCCGAGGCGGCGAGCGCGAGAGACAAGGCGAACGGGAGTCGGAAGGCAGGGCGCACGGGCTTGCTCCTCTTCGCGCGCGGGCCGGAGCTCGCGACGGCGACCTAACGTCGAACGGGCGGGTTCGGCCGGGGACGCGCGGGGGCGCCCTGGATCGGGACGGATTGGATCGACTTCGACGGGATCGGCTCGGCATGGGCCCGATCCGCGAGATACAGGGCGATCGCCGCGAGATCCCGCGGCGCGAGCTGGCCCGCGAAGGCCGGCATGCCGTTCTGGACCAGCGCACCGCCGTTCACGATCTTCGCGAAGTTCTCGCGCACGGCCGGCGCGCTGAAGCGCAGATCCGGCGTGACGCCGCCGCCGACGGCCCCGACGCCATGACAGGCCGCACAGTATTCCGAGAAGAGCGAGGCCCCGCGCTCGATCTCGGGGGCATCGGCGAGGGTCGGTCGGACGGGATAGTGGCGCGCCGGCGCCGGCGGCGGGTCGGGGAGCCGCTTCGCCCGGCCGCCGAGCTTGAAGACGAGCAGGCGACCGCCCCCGCGCACCCCCGCCGCCGCGGCTGCGTCGCCGCCGTTCAAGGCGAAGCCGCCGCCCCAGCCCGCGGCGATCGCGACGTACTGCTCGCCGTCGATCGCGTAGGTGATCGGCGCGGCGATGATGCCCGTCCCGGCGTCGTAGTCCCAGAGGAGCTTGCCACCGCGGGCGTGATGGGCGGTGAAGCGGCCGGTCGCCGTGCCCTGGAAGACGAGGAGACCGGCGGTCGCGAGCACGCCGCCGTTTGCGATCGTGTCCCGCGGAACGCCCCAGACCTTCTTCTGCGCAACCGGATCCCAGGCGATCAGCTCGCCGGCGGCCGCATCGGCGGGGAACTGGCGGGCCTTCGTCAGGTCGATGCCCGTGTTGCGCGGCGAGCCGGCGACCGGCGTGAACGGCTCGGGGGCCGGCGCGTAGTAGCCGGCGACGTGCTGCGCGGGGATGTAGGCGAGGCCCGTCTTCGGGCTGAAGGCCATCGAGTGCCATGTATGGGCGCCGATCGGACCCGGGGAGATCGTCGCCGGCTTGCGGGCGTAGTCGCCGAGTCCGGTCTCGACCGGTCGTCCCGTCTTCGGGTCGACGTGGCTCGCCCAGGTCACGTCGACGAAGGGCTCGGCGGAGATCAGCTTGCCGGTCGCCGCATCGAGCACGTAGAAGAAGCCGTTCTTCGGCGCCTGCATCACGACGCGCCGCTTCGCGCGGCTCGCCTCCCCGTCGCGGTCGGAATCCGCGCCACCGGCCGGCAGCGTCAGATCGGCGACGATCAGGCTCTGGGTCGCCGTGAAGTCCCAGTTGTCGCCGGGCGTGGTCTGGTAGTGCCAGACGAGCTCGCCGGTCTCGGGCCGCAGGGCCAGGATCGACGACACGAAGAGATTGTCGCCGCCGCCGGGGCTCCGCAGATGGCGCGCCCAGGGCGACCCGTTCCCCGTTCCTATGTAGAGAAGGTCGAGATCCTCGTCGTAGGCCATCGAGTCCCAGACCGTTCCGCCGCCGCCGACCTTCGCCCAGAGGTCGCCCTTCCAGGTCTCGAGCGCACGCGTCAGGACCTCGGACTCCTGCGGCTGGTCGGGGGGACCGGGAACGGTGTAGAAGCGCCAGACGAGCTTGCCGGTGTCGCGATCGTAGGCCGACACGTAGCCGCGTACGCCGAGATCGGCGCCGGCGTTGCCGATGAGGACGAGGCCGCGCACGACCCGCGGCGCGCCGGTGATCGAGTAGGGCTTCGACGGATCGACGGTCAGCGTCTCCCAGATCCGGCGCCCGGTCTTCGCGTCGAGGGCGAGCAGGCGGCCGTCGAGGGTGCCGACGAAGATGCGACCGCGGTGGTGGGCGACGCCGCGATTGACGACGCCGCAGCAGAAGAGCTTCGCGCGGTCGCGCGGGACCTCGGGGTCGTGGCGCCAGAGCTCGCGCCCCGTCGCCGCATCGAAGGCGTGCACGACGCTCCAGGCCGAGGACAGATAGAGGACGCCGTTCACGACGATCGGCGTCGCCTCGATGCCGCGATTCGTGCCGAGATCGACGGCCCAGGCGAGCCCGAGGGTGTCGACGTTCAGGGTGTTGATCTGGTCGAGCGGGCTGTAGCGCTGCTCCCAGGGATTTCGGCCGTGGGACGGCCAGCCCGTGCGGCGGTCGGAGGTGCCATTCGAGTCCGCGTTCGGCGCGGCGACCGCGTCCGACCCGGCCCCGACCGACGCCGTCCCCTCTCGCGCCTCGGTCGTCCGCGCCGCCTCACACCCGAAGGTGAGGAGCGCCAGAAGAAGAACGGA
>JBIPOQ010000003.1:0-23250 GCA_044379055.1 Myxococcota bacterium | reverse complement strand
GCCATCGCGGCGGCGGTCGTCGACTTCCCTGCGCCGGGCGGACCGATCAGCTCGACGATCATCTCGACTCCTCTCCTCCCGCGCCGAGGCCGATCAGGACCGGTGCCTCAGCGCATGGATGCGAGCGCTCGCATAGGGGGCGAGGCCGGGGATCCGGGCCGCACGGGCTTCGAACGAAGCAATCCAGGCGCGCGGCAACATCGGGCGCTTCTCGGACAGCACCGGGAGGAGCGCCAGGGAGCGCTCCTCGACGATCTCGAGCCCGTGTCGCGCGGCGAGCGCCGCGATCTCGGCGTCCGACATGCCGACGGGCGCCTTGCGTCGCCCTCCGCGCTTGATCCGACCGACCCATGCACGCAGGCGGAACCGGAGCCCCTCCTGGCGCAGGTGGTTGTTGAGGAGGAGAACGCCGTGCGGCGCGAGCAGTCGCGCGAGGGCGTGCATCGCCTCATCGCGAAGGCTCGGCTCGGCGTTCGGGAAGAATCGGAAGGCGGTGATCACGTCGAAGCTTCCGTCCGCGAAGGTCGGATCTCGCGTCAGGTCGACGCGGCGGACCTCGGCGCGCAGGAGATGGTCGCGCGCGACGCCGAGCATCGACTCGGAGACGTCGACACCGATGGCGCTGCCGACGCGGCGTTCGAGGAGGGCGAGGATGCGACCGGTTCCGCAGGCGAAATCGAGGAGCTTCGCGTCGGTTCGCGGACACCAGCGTTCGAGCAGGTCGACGAGGATCGCCTGCTCGAGGTCCCAGATCGCGGAGCGATAGGGCCCCTTCGAGAACTTGTCATGGTAGGCCCGGCCTTCACCGACATGCGAGCTTCGGTAGTCGACGGCGACCAATCGGCGATCTCCTCGTCGGGCGTTCGGGCCGGATCGTTCGGAAAGGAGCTCCCTGGACAGAATGTCGGTCGATCACCGAAGAAACACGGTGACTGGACGCACGCAACGCGCCATCCCTCGAGAGAAAGGGGCCCCTGGCCCTGCTCGGGTTCCCTGAGCGGTGTCGTTTTCGAAAGATTTCCGAGCGGGAATCGAGGGCGAACGAGGAGGAGCGGAGACGATCGGGGCGGCACGAGCGCGGGTCTGTGTCCCCTCGTGCCGCCCGATCTCGATGGCGTCTAGCGAAGCGCTTCCCGCCGTGCCGCGAGGGTCGCGAGTCCGAGCCCCAGAAGCAGCGCCGTCCCGGGCTCCGGCACGGGCGTCAGGACGAAGAGCGTCGACGTCGCCGCGCTCGGGTTCACGCGCGACTCGGCGACGATGTAGATCGTGCCGTTCGGATCGATCGTGACGCCCTCGGCCTCGAGCGAGTAGCCGCTGAAGTCGAGGCTCCCGAGCAAGAGACCCGTGCGGCTGACGTGCAGGAGGCGCGAAGACGCCTGACTGAAGATCAGAAGGTCGTCCGCCCCGGGCGTCCCGACGAGCGAGGTCACGCCCGAGAGAACCTGGACGTCCGAGAGGTCGAGCACCGAGAGGCCCGCCGGGTCGAAGAGCGGCGTGATCGTCGCGGAGCCGGGCGTCCCGAACGTAATGTCGACGAGATTGACCTCTTGCGGCCCGACCTCCTTGACCTGGAGAAAAGTGCCGTCGCGCCGATCAAAGCTGAGGCCTTCGACCCCGATGTTCCCGACCGTCGGACCGAGGTCGGCGGTCGGAAGAGCCGAGCTGTCGACCGATCCTCCCGCCGAGTACGTGAGGCGATAGGCGTCGCGCAGACGCTCTTCGGCGAGGACGAACTGACCGCCGCCGACGTAGGTCAGCGCCTCCGTGTCGATGAAGCCGGTCAGGATCATGGAGCTGATCGGCGTCCCATCGGTCGCGACCTCGACGAGGGCGTCGCCTTCGTCGCCGAGGACGAAGAGCGTCCCCGTATCCCAGTTGTACGTGACGGCAGACGCCTCGGCCGCCGTGATGGCCGGCAGCGCGTACTGGCCCGTCACGCTGTAGTCGGCGAGCGAGAGCGCCGCGGCGAATCCGGGGAGCAGAAGCGAGCCCAGGGCGCCCGCGGCGAGACCCTCGGCAAGAGAAGTTCGGAGCATGGGATTCCTTTCGGGTCGCCCGGAGCGAGCCGGATGCCGCGCCTTCGCGGTTCCGGGCCGCTCCGAAGAGGCGACCGGGTTCGGGCGATGCGGTCAGTCGCGAGCGCTGCGGACTCGGCGGCCGGCCCCGGCGAGGCCGAGCAGCCCGAGGCCCATCAGCGTCGCAGTCGTCGGCTCGGGAATCGGCAGGTAGAGACCCGGGTTGGCCGGGAACGTCGCCGTGCTCGCATAGCTCCCGTAGGCGTCGCCCACGAACGATGCGACCGCGAGATTCGCGAAATTGAGACCCAGGTTCGCGAGCGCGATGTTGGCGCTCAGATTCTGGGTCCGGGGACCGCCGATGATCGCGTCGTTGTAGGTCAGGCGATCGACGAGGGTGCTGCTCGCGTCGAAGAGGTTGATCTCATCGGCGCGGCCCAGGTTCGTCGCGTTGCTGCCGATGATCCGGACGCTCGCGCCGAGCCCCCAGCTCGAGCGGAAGAGCGACTCGGAGACCTCGGCGAGGATCACACTCTCACCCGCGCCGACGAGGCCGAACGCCGAGAGCGAGACCGTTCCGGCGAGGCGGCTGTCGTCGTCGAAGCTCCATCCCGTGAGGTCGATCGAGTCGTCGCCCACGTTCGTGAACTCGATGAACTCATCACCGTTGTACATCCATTCCGTAATGCGCATGATGCCGGCCGCCGACGCCGATCCGGCCGAACCCAAGATCGCAACCGACAGGCCCAAGACGCCCGCAAACGAAGAAATCGATCGAAGCTGCATGGCTCCCTCCCAGGAAGAGCGCGGAATGCGCCCAGTGCGGGCCGGAGACTACGAAGGATGTTCCGTTGGTGTCGGGGCGATCGCGCGACGAAATCGACGCGCAGGCCGTCTCCCCTGCCGCATCACGACATCGGTTCGTCGCCGTCCCGCAACGCGTCGAGCGGGGCCTCGCTGGCGCGCGCGCAATCGCCGCCGCGAGCGGGGATTCCGAATCATCGCCCCTCGCCTGCGGCCGCCGGGCCTCGCCCTTGGATCGCTCCTGCGACCGCTCAGGTGAGCAACAGACGCTGCACGCCGAACGGGCATCCCCTGCGCCGAATCCGACTCAGCCCGAGGTCGCTCGGCGGTCCGCAAGCTGCCCACCCGAAGTCCGGGAACCGCCGGCTGGGCCGCGAAACGGCCTTCTGAGCGCTCGCGTGGCCGAATGGTGCCTCGAGCCGATACGGCGCGAGCCCGCGCGCGCCGGATGGGCAAGCGTCCGCGGAGGCTGGCATGCGAATTGCGATTCCTCGTCCGCGAGCGCACCGCGACGAACGAGAAGTGCGCGGACAAGCAAGGGACCCCGGACCCGGGGCGGGAGCAAGTCGATCGATGGCCGAGGCGATCCGTCTGGTGGAGATTCCGAGCCCGAAGGGCGGCGAGCTGCGGGAGAAGGCAGCGAAGGCCGACAAGGCCGCGGCGTCGGCGGAGGCCGAGCCCCTGAAGCGAAGCACGGCCTCGCTGCTGCGTGTGCTGCGGCCGAGCTCGGTGCTCCGGCAGACGGGGAAGTTCGGCCAGGAGATGGCCCGCATCGCCGTCGGCTCCTCCGAGGTCAAGCCCGACCCGAAGGACAAGCGCTTCGAGGATCCCGCCTGGTCGGGCAACGTCGTCTACCGGCGCATCCTGCAGTCCTATCTCGCCTGGGTCGACGCGGTCCACGGCGCCGTCAGCGAAGACCCCGAGGTCTGGCGCGACTTCGAGGAGATCCACCACGCGCTCGAGCTCTTGACCTCCGCCGCCGCGCCGACGAATACCTTCTGGGGCAATCCCGCGGCGATCAAGGAGGCCTTCGACACGGGCGGGACGAGCATCCTGCGCGGCGCGAAGAACATGCTGAACGATCTCTGGAACAACCAGGGCATGCCGTCCCAGGTCGACCGCAGCGCGTTCGAGGTCGGCAAGGACGTCGCGCTGACGCCCGGCGCCGTCGTGTTCCGCAACGAGGTGCTCGAGATCATCCAGTATGCGACGACGACGGACACCGTCCTGACGACGCCGACGCTGATGATTCCGCCCCAGATCAACAAGTACTACTTCATGGACCTCGCGCCCGGGCGGAGCTTCGTCGAGTACGCGCTCTCCCAGGGCCATCCGATCCTGACCGTCAGCTGGCGCAACCCGACCCGCGCGCAGCGCGACTGGAACCTCGACACCTACGTCGGCGCGCTGCTCGAGGGCATCACCGCCGTCTGCGAGGTCACCGGCAGCGAGAAGGTCAACCTGGTCTCCTTCTGCGCCGGCGGCATCACGGCGACCGCCCTGCTCGCCTACATGGCGCGCATCGGCGACGACCGCGTCGCGTCGATCGCCTACGGCGTCACGATGCTCGACTGGTACGAGCGCGCGCCCCTCGGCCGGCTGCAGCGCCCTGGCGCGATCGCGCTCTCCCGGACGGTGACCAACCTGCTCGGCGTGTTTCCGGGCGAGCAGCTCTCGGGCGTCTTCTCCTGGGCGCGACCGGACGACCTCGTCTGGCGCTACTGGGTCAACAACTACCTGCTGGGCCGGAAGCCGCCGGGCTTCGACATCCTGGCCTGGAACAACGACTCGACGAACCTGCCCGCGGCCCTCCACGAGCAGTTCATCCAGGTCTTCTTCGAGAATGCGATGTGCAGCGGTCAGCTCGAGATCATGGGCGAGCCCGTCGATCTCGCGGCGATCGAGGTCGACAGCTTCGTGACCGGCGCCATCTCCGACCACCTCACGCCCTGGAAGGGCTGCTACCGGACGACCCAGCTGCTCGGCGGCGACAGCACCTTCGTCCTCAGCAACGCGGGCCACATCGCGAGCCTCGTCAACCCGCCCGGCAATCCGAAGGCGAGCTATCGGTTGGGCCCGAAGCCGGGCCCCGATCCCGATGCCTGGCTCGCGGAGTCGAAGCAGAGCCCGGGGACCTGGTGGACCGTCTGGTCGACCTGGGCCCGCGAGCGATCGGGCCCGGAGAAGAAGGCGACGGGACGACTCGGCAGCGAGCTCCACCCCGCGCTCGAGCCGGCGCCGGGACGTTATGTAAGACAAGGAGTCTGACTCGCGTGCACTACACGACCCTGGACTTCTATCACCGGAGCGCGGAGGCCGTCAATCACGGCTGGGACCTCGGGCGCCACTGGTCGAAGCATCCGCTGAACCCGCTCTCCTATACCCACCTCGGCAAGTTCGCCGAGGCCTTCTTCGAGAGCGGCGAGCGGCTGACGCGGCGCTACGAGAAGCCGAAGTTCGGCCTCGACCGGGTCAAGATCGACGGCGAGCAAGTGTTCGTCAACGAACGGATCGTCGCGCGCCAGCCCTTCTGCAATCTCGTCCATTTCGAGCGCAACGGCTTCGAAGGGCCGAAGGTCCTGCTCGTCGCGCCCCTCTCCGGGCATCACGCGACGCTCCTGCGGGATACGGTGCGGACCTTCCTGCCCGATCACGACGTGTACCTGACGGACTGGCTCGATGCGCGGGACATCCCGCTCTCCGTCGCCCCGAGCTTCGGATTCGACGATTTCGTCGACACGATCGACGCGTTCCTCGAGGCGGTCGGTCCCGGCGTTCATCTGATGGCGGTCTGCCAGCCGACGGTCCAGGCGATGATCGCGACCGCGCGGCTCGCCGCCCGCAACAGCCCCGCGACCCCGAAGACCCTGACGGTGCTCGCCGGTCCCGTCGACACGCGCATCCGCGAGACCCGCTACAACCTGACCGCGAAGAAGATGGGGATCGACTGGTACCGCCGCTTCGCGATCTACCGCGTCCCCTACGGCTACGCCGGCTACGACCGGGAGGTCTATCCCGGCGCGATGCAGCTCGCGAGCTTCATGGGGCTCAAGCCCGGCCGACATCTCGCCAAACACTGGAACTTCTTCTGGGACGTCGCCCGCAAGCGCAACCTCGAGGCCGAGAAGCACCGGACCTTCTACGACGACTACATGTCGGTGCTCGACATGGACGCGCAGTTCTACATCGAGACCCTCGAGCGCGTCTTCCTCGACCACCACATTCCGAAGGGCAAGGCCCGCTACCGCGGGGAGCCCGTCGACTTCGCGGCGGTCGAGAAGACGGCGCTCATGACGCTCGAAGGCGAGCTCGACGACATCTGCTCGCCGGGACAGACCGAGCCGGCCCACGAGATCTTCGCCAACATCCCGGCCCACATGCGTGAGAAGCGCGTCGAGGCCGGCGTCGGCCACTACGGGATCTTCAGCGGCACCCGCTTCCGGAACACGATCGCGCCCCACATCAAGGCGTTCATGGCCAAGCACCGGGAGTGACGCCCCCGCCCGAGCCCAGGACCGAGGAGATCGGCCTCGGGGCGCAGCGGCTGCGCGTCTCGATCGAGGGGACCGGGCCGCCCGTGCTCCTGATCATGGGCTTCGCCGGCTCGCTCGAGCTCTGGGAGCCGCTGCGCGCGCAGCTTCCGGATCGACAGGTCGTGTCGTTCGACGCGCCGGGCACCGGCGGCTCGAAGGCCTCGCCCTGGCCGCTCACGATCCCGGGCCTCGCCCGCCTGACCGACCGGCTCTGCGCGGCGCTCGGCTTCCCGACGCTCGACGTGATCGGGTATTCCTTCGGCGGCATCATCGCCCAGCAGCTCGCGGCACGGCATCCGAAGCGCGTGCGCCGCCTCGTCCTCGCGAGCACGAGCCCGGGCGTCGGCTCGGTGCCGGGTCTGCGCGCGGCGTGGCAGCTCCTGACGGTGCCGCCCTGGTCGTACCGCAGCGCGGGCTTCCTGCGGACGGCCTCCGGCATCTTCGGCGGATCGCTGCGCGAGGACCCCGCCGGCGGCGTGCGCTACCTGCCGTCCCGCGTGCCCCATTGGCGCGGCTGGCTGCATCAGCTCTTCGCGGTCAACACCTACTCGAGCCTGCCGGTCCTGCCCTGCATCCGGCAGGAGGCGCTCGTGCTGGCGGGCGACGACGATCCGCTCGTGCCGCTCGTGAACGCCCGCCTGATCGCGCGGCTCCTCCCGAGCGCGCGCCTCGAGATCGTCGCCGGCGGCGGCCACCTGATGCTCCTCGAGCGCGCCGCCGAGACGGGTCCCCTGATCCGCGCGTTCCTCGACGCCCCGCCCGGGAAGGCCGGAACCGAAGCCGCCGGCGCCGGCGCGATCAGTCGCGACCGAAGATGACGGCCCCCGTCGGCACGCCGACGCCGCTCGTCACGAGCACGTGGTCGACGCCTTCGGGCTGATTGCACGAGGTCCCGCGGACCAGGCGCACGCCCTCGGCGAGATTGTTCACGCCGTGCAGGTACGCCTCCGAGAGCAGGCCGCCGTGGGTGTTGTTCGGCAGCGCCCCGCCGAGGGTCAGCGACTTGTCGGTCACGAAGTCCTTCGCCTCGCCCTTGCCGCAGAAGCCGAAGGCCTCGAGCTGCATCAGGATCTCGGGCGTGAAGGCGTCGTAGAGGCAGGCCGCGTCGATGTCCTTGGCCCCGAGCCCGCTCTGCTCGTAGATGATCTTCGCGGCGAGCTCCATCTCGGGGAGCGCCGCGAGGTCCTCACGGTAGAAGCTCGTCATCTGCTCCTGGCCCTCGAAGGAAGCCTGGGTCACCGCCCGGATCACCGCCGGCTTCTGCTTCATGTCCTTCGCGCGCTCGGTCGACGTGATGAGCAGCGCGCAGCCGCCGTCGTCCTCCTGGCAGCAGTCGAAGAGCCGCAGCGGCTCGCAGATCATGCGCGCGTTCATGTAGTCGTCCATCGTCATCGGCTTGCCGCGCATCGCCGCGTTGGGGTTGTTCTGGGCGTGCATGCGCTGCGTGATCGCGATGTGGGCGAGGTGTTCCGAGGTCGCGCCGTACTTCTTCATGTAGAGCTTGGCCTGGAGCGCGATCCAGGACGCCGGCGTCAGCAGACCGAAGGGCATGTACCAGGACCAGTGGATCAGGTCGCTCGAGATGATCTGCCCCGAGACGCCCTGCCCCATGCGCTGGCCCGAGCGGCCGTTCAGCGCGCGGTAGACGACGACGTTCTTCGCCATCCCGGTCGCGACGGCCATCGCCGCATGGGCGACGAGACCGACGGCGGCGCCGCCGCCGTAGTTGACCTTGCTCCAGAAGGTCATGTCGCCGATGCCGACGGTGCGCGCGACCTCGACCTCGTCGCTCGAGTCCATCGTGTAGGTCACGAGACCGTCGACGTCCGAGGGCCGGAGCCCCGCGTCGTCGATCGCCTTGCGCACGGCTTCGGTCGCGAGCGAGAGCTCGGAGACGCCGGACTTCTTCGTGTAGGCCGTCTGGCCGATTCCGGCGACGGCGGCTTCGTTGTGGATCGTGGTGGGCATGTTCGGATCGTCTCCTAGGCCGGGAGCGTGAGCGTGAAGGTCGCCGTGACGTGGTTGCCCCAGGCGTTGTTGCCCGAGACCTCGACGTCGACGGACTTCTCGTTCTTCGCGACGACCTTGCCGCGGAGCTTCAGGAGATCGCCGGGCATGTTGGGCCCGCCGAGCTTCGTGCGGACCCGGGTCACGATCGCGTCGACCCCGGCCCAATCCGTGACGTAGCGCGAGCAGAGCCCCTGCGTCGTCAGGATGTTCATGAACATGTCGGGCAGGCCCTGCGCGACCGCGGCGTCGCGATCGTGGTGGACCGGGGTGTAGTCGCGGGACGCCAGCGCCCCGCCGGCGACGAGGGTCGCCGTGATCTTCAGGTCGAGGGGCGGGAGCTCCTGCCCGATCGACAGCTCGCTCGTCTTGAAGGTCTTGGTCATCGGAGGGTCTCGTTTCTCTTCATGCGCGACGTGCTCGTCGTGGTCGTCGTGGTCGTCGTGGTCGTCGTGCTCGCCATGTTTTCCATGTTCGCCCTGCCGGCTCCGTCGCGCGGCTCTACTTCGCCGGCCGGAAGAACGGGATCTTGAAGCCGTCCTCGTCCGTGTGGATCAGAAGCTCGACCGGCATGCCGATCTCGACCTGCTCCGGCTTGCATTCGACCAGCGTCGACGCCATCCGCTCGCCCTCTTCGAGGTCGACGATGATCGAGACGATCGGATAGTCGTAGCCCGGGAACTGGGGATAGTGGATCACGGTGAAGGTATGGATGCGGCCGCGACCGGAGGCCGCGATCGAGTCCCATTTCTGCGAGCCACAGGCGTCGCACATCGGTCGCGGGGGATGCCGGAGCTTCCCGCAGCCCGTGCAGCGCTGGATGGGCAGCACGTTTTCCTTCGCGACCTTCTCCCACCACCAGGCATTGTCGACGCCCATCGGCGGCTTGATGCGCGTCGGCTTCGCCGCCACGGCGGCGCTCTTCCCGTCCTTGCTCGCCCCACTGCTCGCCGCCGCGGCGTCCGCCGGCGGCTTGTAGCGCAGGACCCGGAAGCTCATCGAGCCGAGCTCTTCGCCCTTCTCATTGACGAAGGCGGTCCGCGTCGTGATGAAGTATCCGACGCCGCGCCCCGTCGCCTTCTCGTCGGAGATCTCGGCGATCACGGTCTCGGCCGTCACCAGCTCGCCGAGGCGGAGGTAACGCGTGTAGTTCTCCTCGGTGTTCGTGCCGAGGACGCCGGTATAGCCGTGGTCGGCGAGGAATTTGTGCAGGCGGTGCTGCTCGTTCTTGGGCTCGTCGTAGCCCTCGTGCATGGCCCAGCCTTCCATGACCCAGGCCTGCAGCATCGTCGGCGGCGCCTTGATCTCGCCGTGGATCGTCCCCTTCGACGCCTTCGCATCGACGTAGGCCGGATGCGTCTCGCCCATGGCATCGCACCACTGCCGGATCATCGGCTCGTTGACCGGATCACGGCCGGTCATCGGCGGGCCGATCGGACGTCCGACGAAGGTCCTCAGCTGCGTCTCGAAGGCCTTCTTCTCGCTCTCGTTCATCTCGAATCCTCGTGTCGTATCGATCCGGCCCGCGGCGGGGCGGGAAGGAAAGGGAAAGGACTGCGGCCGACCCGGATCGCGCTTGCGATGGGCGTCGGCCGCCTCGACCCGCGACGCGGGTCAGCGAAGCCCGTCGTTCGAGGCCGGCGGACCGGAGCCGCCGGCGGGTTGGCTCAGGCGGCGCGGCCTCCCGGGACCTCGACGGTCCGCGTGTCGCGTCCGCTGCGCAGGATCGTGCCGGGGCGCGCCCCGGTGTCCTTGCCGTGGGAGACGATCTCGACACCGTTCGCGAAGACGTGATCGACGCCCTTCGCGTCGGCGTAGAGCCGCCCTGCCCCGGCCGGGAGATCGAATTTCGTGTACGTCTCGCCGAGACCGATCGTCTCGGGATCGAACACGACGACGTCGGCGCGCCAGCCGACCTCGAGACGTCCGCGCTCCTTGAAGCCGTAGAGCTTCGCCGGCACGTCGGTCAGCTGTCGGATCGCCTCCTCGAGGGAGATCAGCTTGCGCTTGCGCACGCCTTCGCCGAGCACCTGCGAGGAGAAGGCGAAGGTGTCGATCATGTCGAGATGGGCCCCGGCGTCGGACGCACCGATGATCGTGCGATCGTCCTTCCAGAGCTTCCCGCGCATCGCCCAGGTCTCGTCGTCCGTGCCCATCACCGGCGGCATGAAGTAGGTCAGCAGGCCGTCCTCGATCGCGATGTCGAGCAGCGTGTCGAAGGGCGCCTTGCCGAGCTCCTGGGCGATCTCGCCGATCAGGCGGCCCTTGAACTTCTTGAGCTTCGGGGACTGGACCTGGTCGACCGTGAAGGCCTCCCAGCGCGCGAGCATCGCCATCGGCGTCCCGGGCTTTCGCGCGTCCTCGTCGAGCTGCTTGCGAGCCGCGGGATCCGAGAGCAGCGCGATCCGCTCTTCGATCGGCATGCGGAAGAGCCGGGACCAGTTGTGCAGCGCGTCGAAGACGAAGCCCGCATGGAGGTTGATGCGGATCGTCATCGGCTGGGGCACGGTGAGCGCATAGACCTCGGCGCCGCGGGCGCGCGCGATGTCGGTCGCCTTCAACTGCTCGTCGGCATGGCCGGGATTCTGCGAGTTCGGGACCAGCACGTTCCAATTGACGGGCCGGTTCGCGGCGAGGGAGAGATCGGCCATGTAGTTGGCCTCCGCCTCGCCCCAGCCGACGCCGGGCAGGAACTCGATCGTCGTCCCCTCGAAGTCGCGGCACTGCCGCGCGAGGGTCAGCATCTCGTCCTTCGTCGCGTGCCGCGACGGGACCGGATTGCCGTCGAAGTCGTTGTGGGTCGAGGAGATCGTCGACGAGAAGCCGAGGCCGCCCGACGCGAGGGACTCGCGCAGGACCTTCACCATCTTCGCGAGCTCCTCGGGCGTCGCCGCATGGCCGACCGCCCGCTCGCCCATCACCGTCCGGCGGATCGCCGAATGGCCGACCATGAAGCCGGCGTTGACGGAGAGCTTGTTCTCGAGCTTGTCGAGGTACTCGCCGAACGTCCGCCAATCCCACGGCACGCCCTTCTCGAGGCTCTCGAGGGGCATGCCCTCGACGCGGGAGAGCATCTTCATCAGGTAGGGACCCGCTTCGGGCGAGAGCGGCGCGATCGAGAAGCCGCAGTTCCCCGCGACGACGGTCGTCACGCCGTGATAGGGCGAGGGCGAGAGGGTCCCGTCCCAGAAGGCCTGCGCGTCATAGTGCGTATGGACGTCGATGAAGCCGGGAGAGACGACCCGGCCCTTCGCGTCGATCGTCTGGTGCGCCGCCTCGGTGATCGTCCCGATCGCCGCGATCCGCCCGTCGCGAATGCCGATGTCGCCCTTGCGCGCCGGCTGGCCCGAGCCGTCGACGATCGTTCCGCCCTTGATGAGTACGTCCAGCATCGTTCACTCCTCCGCGACCCCGTCGGCCGCGCGTCTGCCCCGATGGCGGCAGGATGGGGGATGGAATTGCCGGTCGCGACTCGCGCGACCGCGTCTCTCGCCTAACCGAAGGTCCACGCCCTCTCGGGCTTCGAGCCGTCCGTGCGTTCCTGGCACTGCACGTCGAACCAGATGGGCAGCAGGTGCTTCACGTAGAAGGCATGCGTCACGTGCGCGCCCGTCACGAGGTCCTCGTACTCCTTGATCTGCACGCGCGCATCGCGCTCGCGCCACTTCTTCGCCTTCTCGAGCAGCTCGTCGACCTCGGCGCGGGTGTCGTAGAGCAGACCGAGATGGTCGTAGCCGGGGCTCACGAGATGTTTGTTCTGCTCGGTGACGAGGATGAACTGGCTCGTATCGGGATCGGTGCGCAGCAGGAGCCCGACCTGGCCGAGGATGGGCACGTCGATCGAGTCCCAGCCGAACATCTCCTGGTAGAACTGCGCGATCTCGCGCCGGGCCGCGACGAGTCCGCCGAGGGGGAGCGTCAGCTCCATGTGATTGAAGCGCGCCGGCATGGAAACCTCCGATCGATCGCGTCGGGGACGCGGCATCTGGAACGGCCGCGCCGATGCTAGCAGGCGAAAACCCGCGGCGGCTCCTCGTCGGAAGGCGAGCCGGCCGGCCGGCCGATCGGATCCGCCGGTCGGTTCCCGGCTCGGGACGGGTCCGCGGCCCCTGCCGGACCGCTGCCGGGGGCCTGCCGCCCCCGCCGATCCGGGGCGGGCATTCCCTCCCTCGATTGATTGGAGCACCGCGCCGCCTGGGCGAGCCCGACGCCGCGCCGCGCATCCCGCCGGATCCCGGCCCCGGGCTAATCCGCCCGCAAGGCATCGACGGGCTCGAGCCGCGCCGCGCGGCGGGCGGGACCGACCCCCGAGACCAGCCCGGCGACGAGGCTCACGACCAGGGCCGCGACGACGTAGGCCACGGGCGCCGCGGCGGGAAACTCCGGGAGCCACCAGCGCACGACCCCGAGGATCGCGAGCCCGCCCGCCAATCCCGCCAGCCCGCCGGCCGTGGTCAACAGGACCGCCTCGACGAGGAAGAGGTCGCGGACCTGATCGGCCGTCGCGCCGAGCGCACGCAACAGCCCGATCTCCGGCACCCGCTCGCCGACCGAGATCCACATCATCGTGAAGATCCCGATCGAGCCGACGAGCAGCGAGATCCCCGCGATCACCGCGACGCCCAGGGTCAGAACGTCCATCACGCGTCCGAAGACCGAGAGCATCTCGGACTGCGACACGATCGTGAAATCCTCCTCGCCGCGGTGCCGATCGATGAGGACGGCGCGCACGGCCTCGATCGCCCGATCCGTCAGGCCGTCGTGGGCGAAGGTGATGTGGATCTCCTGGAGCTCTCCCAGGTTGAAGAGCCGCATCGCCGTCGCGATCGGGACGTAGGCGGCGTCGTCGATGTCCATGCCGACGACCCGTCCCCGGGACTGCATGACGCCGATGACCCGCAGCCGCGAGCCCGCGACCCGGACGTAACGACCGAGAGCGTTCTCGTCGCCGAAGAGCTCCTGCTTCAGCTTCGGTCCGAGCACCGCGACCGAGGCCCCCCGCCGCGGATCGCCCCCCGGCAGGAACTCCCCCTGCCCGATCGAGAACTTCACGGTCGCCGGAAACTCGGCGGTCGTGCCGTAGATGACGACGCTGCGCCCCCGCGTGCCGCCCTCGACCCGCGCCTGCCCCATCGCGATCGGAGCGACCGCGTCGAGGATCGGAATGCGGGCGAGGGCCTCGGCGTCGTCGATCGTGAGCTTCTGGTTCGTCCCGAACATCGCGCCGGGCACACCGTGGGTCTCCGTCTTCCCCGGACTGACCTGCAGCATGTTGGTCCCGAACTGGGCGAACTCGTGGACCATGTAGCGCCGCGCGCCCTCGCCGACCGAGGTCAGCAGGATCACGGCCCCGACGCCGATCGCGATTCCGAGCATCGAGAGGAAGGTCCGCAGGCGGTGCCCCTGGAGCGTACCGAAGGAGAAGCGCAGCAGATCGACGGGCTCGAGTCGCGACATCCGTCCTCCCCTAACGGCCTTGCAAGGCGGCGACCGGATCGAGCCCCGCCGCACGCCAGGCGGGCCAGACGCCGAAGCCGACCCCCGTCGCGAGCGAGAGACCGAGCACGGCGGCGATCGCCCAGGCAGGCGTGGCGAGCGGAACGGCCGGGTAGAGCGCCTGGCCGAGGGCGACGAGCGCGCTGCCGAGGACGAGCCCCGCGACGCCCCCCGCGACGGAGAGCAGCGCCGACTCGATCAGGAAGATCGCGAGGACCTGCCGGCGATTGGCGCCGAGCGCCTTGAGCAGACCGACCTCCTCCGTCCGCTCGGAGACCGAGACCAGCATGACGTTCATGATGCCGATCCCCGCGACCGCGAGGCTGATGGCGGCGATCCCCGCGACCGCGAGGGTCAGGATGCGCAGGATCGACGAGAGCGAGGACATGACCGCGTCCTGACTGATGCAGGTGAAGTCCTCTTCGTCGTGCCGCGCGGTGAGCAGCTCGCGGACCCGGGCGATCACGCGCTTCTGCTCCGCCCCCGGATGGAGGTCGAGCATCACGCGCGTGAGCGAAGTCTCGTTGGCGAGCCGCATCACCGTCGCGACGGGCGCGAAGACCGTCTCGTCGATCTGGAGCCCGAGCTGCGTCCCCCGCTCGGCGAGGACCCCGACGACGCGCATGCGCGAGCCGCTGATGCGCACCGTCCGGCCGAGAGCCTGCTCACGGCCGAAGAGCTCCCGCGCGACGGTATGGCCGAGGACGATGATCGAGGCGCCGCGCTCCATGTCGCCTTCGGGCAGGAAGCTCCCGCTGGCGAGCTCGAGCTTCTGCATGCGCTCGAAGTCGGAGGTCGTGCCGACGATCGGGACCTGTCGATTGCGACCACCGTGGCGGATCTTGCCGGTGCTGGCCGCGACGGGGATCGCCGTGCGGACGGCGGAGATCCGGCGTTCGAGGAAGCGGGTGTCGGCGAGGGTCAGGTCGTTCGGGATGCCGCCGACCCCGAGCGGCATGCCGCCCGTCGTCTCGTTGCGACCCGGCGCGATGATCACGATCGAGCTGCCGAGGCTCGCGAACTGATCGGTGACGTAACGCAGCGCGCCCTCACCGATCGCCGTCAGGCAGGTCACGGCGACGACGCCGATCACGACGCCGACGAGCGAGAGCAGGCTGCGGCGCCGATTCTGGACGAGCGCCTGCCCGGCGAGGCGGAAGAGGTCGGCGACGTTCACGAGGCGGCGCCTCCGAAGTCGAAGAGCCGGTTCAGGTCGGTCACGTCGCGGCCGGCGACGCGTTTGGCGATCTCGCCGTCGCGCAGCACGAGCACGCGGTCCGCTCGGCGCGCGACCGCGGGGTCGTGGGTCACGACGAGCAGCGTGCGCCCCTCGCGGTGGAGCGCACCGAGGACGTCGAGGACCTGCGCGCCGGAGCGCGAATCGAGATTGCCCGTCGGCTCGTCGGCGAGCAGGAGCCGCGGGCCCATGATCGTCGCGCGGGCGATCGCGACGCGCTGCTTCTGGCCGCCGGAGAGCTCGTTCGGCCGGTGGCCCGCGCGATCGGCGAGGCCGACGGCCTCGAGGGCGCGATCGGCCCGGGCCCGGCGCTCGGCGGACGGGATGCCTGCGAAGACGAGCGGCAGCGCGACGTTGTCGCGGGCGCTGAGCCTCGGGATCAGGTGGAACGACTGGAAGATGAAGCCGATGCGCCGCAGCCGGATCTCGGCGAGCGCTTCGTCCGAGAGGCCGGCCACGTCTTCGCCGTCGAGCAGGTAGCGGCCGCGGCTCGGCGAATCGAGGCAGCCGATGATGTTGAGGAGCGTGCTCTTGCCCGAGCCCGACGGCCCCATGATCGCGACGTGCTCGCCGTCGGCGATCGACTCGTCGACGCCGCGCAGGGCGTGGAGCTCGTGGTCCCCCATCCGATAGGTCCGCCAGAGATCCTCGACGCGGATCACCGCGCCGCCCCCGACTCCGCCGACGCGACCGCCCGCGCCCCGGCCACGATCTCCTTGTCGTCGAGGGCCACGACGATCGATTCCCCCGCCTCGAGCCCGCTCCGCACCTCGGCGTACTGCCAGTTGCGCAGGCCGAGCTCGACCGCCCGCTCGACGAGTCGCCCCGATTCGAGAACCAGGACCTTCTCCGATTGCAGGAGGGCCGAGGTCGGAATCCGCAGCACGTCGGCGCGCGTCTCGAGCACGACCTCCGCATCGGCCGAGGTCCCGGGCAGCAGCGTCGCCGAGATCGCGGGATCGTCGAGGGCGACCTCGATTTCGAGGGTGCGATTCTGCGCTTCGGTGTCGAGGACATAGGGCGCGACCCGCGCGACCCGCCCCGGGAAGCTCTCGCCCGGTCGCGAGTCGACCGAGACCTTCACCGGCAGCCCGGGTCGCACCGCACCGGCATCGACCTCGTCCATCGGCGCGCTGATGTAGATCGAGGTCGGATCGATCAGGTCGATGACCGGCGGCGAGGTCAGGAGCGGCGGCGACGGGGTCACCCACTCGCCGACCTCGACGTTCACCTCCGCGACGATCCCGTCGAAGGGCGCCGTGATGGTCGTCTTCGAGAGCTCCGACTGGGCGGCGCGCAGATTCGCGCGGGACTGGGCGAGCTCGGCCTTCGCGGACTCGCAGGCGACGCGCGCCGAGTCGAAGCTGTATTGCAGGGCATCGAGGCGATCCTCGGAGATCACGTTCTGCGCGGCCAGGCGCTTGGTGCGGTCGAGCTCGCGGCGCGCCCGATCACGGCGCAGACAGGCGTCTTCGAGGCGGGCCTCGGCGACGGGAATCCCTTCGCGTGCCTGCTCGAGCTTGGCCTGCAGGCTCTCCTCGCCGAGGCGGACGAGGGGCTCGCCGGTCTTCACCCGCGCGCCCTCGCGATGGCGGATCTCGACGACCCGGCCCCCGATCTCGGCGGCGATGCGCGAGCGGCGCCGCGCTTCGACGGTGCCGGCCTTGGAGTTGGTGAGGGTCGACTGGACGTTGCCGCGTTCGACCGGCGCGACGCGGACCTCGATCGGATCGGGTGCGAAGACCGTCAGGCGAAGCCCGAAGATCAGGGCGATCAGGGCGGCGACGACGACCGCGTAGATCGTCTTGCGCGAAGGACCGGACTCGGCGGGCATGCGTCGGTTCCCATCTCGACTCCCGGAAGGAGCGATCGGTTCGGAGTCCCCTGGGCGCGCGATCTCGATTCTATAACATCGACGCCATGCCGACCCGACACGCCGCGCTCGATTCGAAGTGCCCCATGCCCGCGCCCGCCCTTGCATCGAGGCCGCGGGCCTCGACCGCCGCGCCGGGATGGACAGCGCCCCTGCTCGCCCTCGTCGCGGCCCTCGGCGCGCTGGCGCTCCCTGCGCCGGCCCGGGCCACCGACGAGCGCTGCTACGACCACGATCCCGAGCGCAACGTCTATTGGGGCGACCTCCACGTCCATACCGCCTATTCGATGGACTCCTACATGTTCGATACCCGGGTCACCCCCGCGCAGGCCTATCGCTTCGCCCGCGGCGAAGAGGTCCGGATCGGACCGCTCGACGCACAAGGCCGCGCGACCCTCCCCTTCCGCATCGATCGCCCCCTCGACTTCGCGGCCGTGACCGACCACTCCGAGGCCCTCGGCGGGGTCCGCGCCTGCACGAATCCGAAGAATCCGCTCTACGACCGCCCGGTCTGCCAGGCCTATCGCAGCCCCCTCGTCGGGAACACCGCCGGCGAGACCGCGACCGAGATCGGCAAGCGCATCGCGAGCCTGCGCTCGGAGGCGCTCTGCGGGAAGAACGGAGCGCTCTGCCGCGAGCCCGCCCTCGCGGCCTGGCAGGACATCCAGCGCGCCGCCGCGAAGTTCGACGACGAGGCCCCCGCCTGCACGTTCACGACCTTCGTCGGCTACGAGCACACGAACACGCCCGACCTGACGAAGATCCATCGCAACGTGATCTTCCGGAACGGCAAGGTCCCGAACCGCCCGATCACCGCAGCCGACGAGCCCGACCCGCTGCGTCTCTGGCAGGCCCTCGAGCGCGACTGCAAGCAGGGGATCCCCGGCTGCGACGTGCTGGCGATCCCGCACAACCCCAATCTCTCGAACGGCCAGATCTTCACGATCGAGTATCCCGAGGGCTCGACCCTCGAGCAGCAGGCCGGCTATGCGGCGCTCCGCGCCCGCATGGAGCCCGTGACCGAGATGATGCAGATCAAGGGCGAGTCGGAGTGTCGCTCGGGACTCTGGAAGGTGATGGGGGCCGACGAGGACTGCGACTTCGAGAAGTACCGCGCGCTCCACAAGGCTCCGGACTGCCAGGACGGCAAGAGCTGGGGGGCGCTGGGCGGCAAGGGCTGCGAGTCACGCCTCGACTTCGCGCGGTATGCGCTGATCGAGGGCCTGCGGGAGGCGGATCGGATCGGCGTGAATCCCTATGCCTTCGGCCAGATCGCGTCCACGGACATCCATACGGGGACGCCCGGCGCCACGGCCGAATGGCAGACCGACACCTTCGACGCCCGCGTCCCGAGCCCCGGCTACAACCTCGGCGGACTCGCGGCGGTCTGGGCCGAGGAGAATACCCGCGAGTCCCTCTTCGCCGCGCTGCGCCGGCGGGAGGTCTACGGCACGAGCGGTCCCCGCATGACGGTCCGCCTCTTCGGCGGCTGGGACTTTCCCGCCGATCTGTGTACGTCGGGCCAGCTCGTCCGGGAGGGCTATGCGAAGGGTGTCCCGATGGGCGGCGATCTCCCGCCGCGACCGACCTCCCCGGCGGCGCCGGCCGCCGACAGCGCTGCCGGCGTGGGGGGCGACGGACCGCGCTTCGTCGTGTCGGCGATGCGCGATGCCGGGACGCCCGAGCATCCGGGCGGGCTCCTCCAGCGCATCCAGATCGTGAAGGGCTGGGCCGACGCGGACGGCACCTTCCATCAGGAGGTCGTCGACGTCGCGGGCCGCCGGGACAACGGTGCGACCGTCGACCCGGCCACGTGCGAGCCGACCGGACCGGGACAGAGCCAGCTCTGCGCCGTCTGGACCGACCCGGACTTCGACCCCGATCGCCGGGCCGTCTACTACGCCCGCGTCTTCGAGAACCCGAGCTGTCGTTTCTCGACACGGATCTGCAACGCGGCGAAAGGCGAGGCGCGCCCCGCCTACTGCGACGATCCGAACTTCCCGAAGACGATCCAGGAGCGCGCCTGGACCTCGCCGATCTGGTTCACGCCGGCGAAATGAGGGAGAGGCGGGGGGCGGCACGACGCATCCGCGCCGCCGCCCCGCGCGCGCCCCGATCGGGCTAGGCGCCCATCTTGAAGCCGCAGAGCTTGTTGCCGTCGAGGTCCCGGAAGTAGCCGCCGTAGAACCCGGGGCCCCGAGCGCCCGGGGCGCCCTCGTCCGTCGCACCGAGAGCCAGCGCCTTCGCGTGGAGCTTCTTCACGTTGTCCTCGGACTCCAGGTTGAGGGCGACCATCACGCCGTTGCCCGGCGTCGCCTTCTGCTTGTCGAAGGGCGTGCAGATCGCGAGGATGCCGTTTCCGAAGGACTTCCCGTACATGACCATGCGGCCGTTGTTCATCAGCTGCTTGACGCCGAACTCGCCGAGCAGCGCGTCGTAGAACGCGGTCGCGCGGGTCAGATCGTTGGTGCCGAGGGTCGTGTATCCCACCATGTGAGTGTCTCCTGGTTCGTGGATCGGGCGCGCGGATTGGCGCCCGCGCACTCTAGCGGATCGACGTCCCGTGCCCGCCCCGGTCGGTTAAAGTCGAGGCGACCCGGTCTCGATGGCGCCGGGCGGGAGGCCCCATGGATCCGGACTGCGAGACGAACCTGGAATCGAAGTCGAGCGATGCCCTCGAGCGTCGCCGCTTCTTGCAGGCGCTCGGCGCCTTCGCCGCCGTGCCCCTCGTCGGGTGCGTCTCGGGATCCGCGACGAGCTCGGATCGCCCGGCTTCGAGCCCGCGCGGCGCGAGCCCGGCGACCGCGGTCGTCCCGGGATTCGGGGAAGCTGGTCATGCCTTCGACGAGCTGCTCGCGAGCCTCACGCGCATCCGGAACGGCTCGCTCACCCCGGCCTTCCAGATCACCAACGCGCAGGACGTCGCCGAGGGCCATCGCCATCTGCTGCACGTCCTCGAGCAGGCGCTGATCGTCGAGCTCGAATCGACGCCGACCCATCCCCTCGCGCAGCACCAGGTCTCCCCCGTCCGCAAGAGCAACGGCGACAACGCCGACGCGATCTACTACTCGACGCCGCTCGCCCCGGGCCGGACCTACCGCCTGCGCTCGAACCAGGCCGGAGCCGTCTATTCGTCCATCACGATCGAAGCCGGCGGCGAGCCGGGCGGTTATGCGGGGCGGATCGCCGGGGTCATCAACGATACCGGGTACGACGTCGCGGCCGACGGCCGCTTCGAGGTCGTACTCGGGGGGCCTCCGCGAGAGCGGAACTGGATCGCCCTGCCCGACGACGTCTCGCGCATCAGCACCCGGCACTACTTCGAGAATCTCCGCTCCGCCGCGACCGACCCGCTGCTCCACGTCCCGATGGAGATCGAATGTCTCGATCCGCAGCCGCCTCCGCTCCATCCCGACGACGACTCGATCGCCGCCGCGATCCGACGCGTCGAGCGCTATGTCCGGACCCGAACGCTCGAGATGCCGCGCCCCGAAAAGATGCCGGCCTGGGTTTCGACGACGCCGAACGTCTTCGCCCCGCCGCAGAAGCCGGGCAGCCTCGCCTACGCGGCTGCGGATGCGGCCTACACGATGGCGCCCTACGCGGTCGCCCCGGACGAGGCTCTCGTCCTCAGCGGCCGGCTCCCGGCCTGTCGCTTCGCCAACGTCATGCTCTGGAACCGCTATCTGCAGAGCTACGACTACATGAACCGCCGCATCTCGCTCAATCGGCGCCAGATGCAGCTCGAGCCCGACGGGCGCTACCGGATCGTGATCGCCCATCGCGATCCGGGGGTCCCCAACTGGCTCGACTGCGAAGGACGCACGACGGGTCAGATCTACTGGCGAATCATGCTTCCCGAGGCGGCGGTCGAGACCCCGCGCGCGGAGCTCCTCCCGCTCGCTTCCCTCCAGGCCTTCCTCGCGGCGCCCGCCCGGGACGGGATCGCCTGATGCGCGCGGGGAGGCTCGCCGTCCTCGCCCTCACCTGGATCGTCGCTTCGACGTTCGCCGGTTGCGCCACCCCGCCCGAAGCCACACCCCCGCCGCCCGAGCCGGAACCGATCGCCGCCGGGGCGGCCGGCTCGCATCCCCTCGTCTTCCAAAAGGCCCTCTTCCGGATCCCCGCCGGCACGCCCCTGTCGGTCGCCCGGCTTCGCGGTCGCATCGTCGAAGAGCGCTCCTGGGAAGGCGAGCTTCAGGAGTCCCGGACCTTCAACGTCTCCGCGACCGACGAGCTGAAACGCCTGGGCTACGACGTCCGGGACTCGAGCGATGCCGTCTTCACGCCAGGCTCGACGGCCGAAGCGCGTTTCCAGATCGCCGCGATCGTCCACGACCTGAAGCTCGAGTTCGACGTGAAGCCCGACCCGACGACAGCCGGCCGGAAGCTCGTCAACGTGTCGAGCTCGGCGACGCTGCAGATCGAGTTCCAGATCTTCGACTCGGTCGCGAAGCGGACCGTCTCGAAGAAGCGCGTCGAGGGTCATGCCGTCGAGAAGGCACGCCCCGGAGCGCCGATGCCGGCCGCCTTCGTCGCGGGTCTGCGCCGGGCCCTCGCCGACCCCGAATTCGTCGCACCGATCCTCGAGAACAGGCCAGGCACGGCGGAGGCGAGAGCGCCCGCCCTCGAGCCGATCCCGGTGTCGCGCTGCTCGCTCGAGAGGCTGAAGCTCCCGCCGGATCTGCCGTCGGCGCAGGAGGCGGTGGTCGTGGTCATCGTCGGCTCGAGCAGCGGAACCGGAACCGTGATCTCCGACGACGGCTACGTACTGACTGCCGCGCACGTCGTCGGTGCTCAACTGGGCGCCGTGCTGCGCTTCAAGTCCGGCCTCGAGCTCCCGGCCGAAGTCGTCCGGGTCGACGCCGCACGGGATGCCGCGCTGCTCAAGGTGCCTGGCCGCGGCCACGCCTGCCTTCGGACCGAGACGAAGACGGTCGGCGTCGGGACCGAGATCTGGGCGATCGGGAACCCGATCGCCGAGGAGCTCGCCCGCTCCGTGACGCGGGGCGTCGCGAGCGGCAATCGCACGATCCAGGACCGCAGCTATCTCCAGACCGACGCCGCCGTCAATCCGGGCAACAGCGGCGGTCCGCTCCTCGACGCCCGTGGCCGACTGCGCGGCATCGTCGTCGTGAAGCTCGAGGGCTCCGGGATCGAGGGCCTCGCCTTCGCCGTGCCGATCGCCGACGCCGAGAGCGCGCTCGGCATCGCCTGGAAATGACCCGGTCGGGACTCGCCTAACGTGCGAGGTGCGGCGCGGCGCGCCCCGCGATCAGCGGCAGGTCGAGATAGGTCTTGATCCCCGGATCGGCGGCGCAGGCGTACGGAATCGCCGAGACGCAGTGCATCGCCGTCGCGACGATGCCGTTGTTGCGCTCGAGGCCCGAGGCGATCGACTCGGGATGCCAACCGTGGAACGTCAGCTTCGTCTTCGGGTCGCCCGTGATCTCGACTTCGAAGCGCTCGCCCTCGGGTCCGAAGGTCCAGGGGAGGCTCGGATCCCCGTCCGGGAGCGGCTCGAGATGTCGATCGCCCATGAACCAGTTGACGGCGGCGGTCACGACCGGCTCGCCGCGGACGAGCCCCTGCCAGGCGAAGCGCTGGGCCGCGACGAGGCCCGGAGCGATCGTCCCGATCGGCGACTCGATCGGCGCCGTCGCGACGGCGATCTCGTGGATCGCGCGCTTCTCGGCATCGAGGGCGAAGCCGAGCGTGTCGGCGACCATGTCGATCGACTGCATGAAGCCCGCGCCGAGGAACTTCAGCATGGGGCTCTTCTTCGCGACCGCGGGCGCCTTGCCGAAGAGCATCATCTCGTGGACGACCTCCGGCGCGCCGTAGGTCCGGATGTCGGAAAACTCCTCGGCGCGGACGTGGGTGATCGCCCGGGAGAGGCCCGACACCATGAGCGGGAAACGCTCGGTGATGCCGCCGGGATGGATGCCCGTGCCGTGGAGCGTCGAGCGACCCTCGCGACAGGCGGCCTCGATCTCGCGGGTGTCCTGGCGCTTCGGGTAGATCCAGCCGAGGGGCGTGACCACGTTCTTGCCCGAGCGCAGGATCCGGACGAGCGTCTTTGGGTCCGCCATCAGCGGGCTGTAGACGACGCAATCCGCCTCGAGCGCGAGCAGCGCGTCGACGTCGCGGGTCGCGCAAACGCCGATGGGCGCGCGGCCGACGAGCTCGCCGACGTCGCGACCCGCCTTCGACTCGCCGTGGACCCAACAGCCGACGAGCTCGAGCTCCGGATGGTCGAGCACGCCTTCGATCGCGGCGCGGCCG
>JBIPOQ010000180.1:0-7109 GCA_044379055.1 Myxococcota bacterium | reverse complement strand
CGTCGACGAAGCCGCGCTGATCGAGGCCCTGCGTTCGCGCCGCATCGCCGGCGCCGCCCTCGACGTCTTCGACCGCGAGCCCCTGCCCCGGGACCATCCGCTCCGCACGCTCCCCAATACCCTCCTGACGCCTCACATGGGTTACGCGAGCCAGGAGACCTACCGAGTCTTCTACGCCACGGCGCTCGAAGCGATCACGGCCTTCCGGTCCGGGAATCCCATCCGCCGTCTGGCCTGACCCTCTGCGGACACGGTTCGCGAAGGGAGTCCCACCGCGTGCGTGCTCTCGCAGCACGAACCTGATCCGGGATCCTCCCGACTGTGCCTGTTAGTGCACACCTGCCCGCTCCCTGTGCACCCGATGGCCAGCGACCAAGCAATCCCCAACTCAGTCCGGCGCGAGACCGCACAGAATCGCCTTTCACGGCCGTTCTCGAGCCCCGGAAGCCGGCACGCACATTGCTCTCATGCGTGTCGGCGACGTCGAGCGCCGGCGGCCTCGAGCCGCCGGGTCGGGCAACGCCCGGGGTGCCGACCCCGATTCAAATCCGCATGGGCACGGCCCGACTCGATCTGTAAAGTCCCGCCACCCCCAAGGATGTAGAGCCCACCAACCGACCAGGAGAGATTGTCAATGCGTTCCAAACTGATCACCGCCATCCTGGGCAGCGCGAGCTTGTTCGTCGCGCCGCTCGGAGCCAGCGCCGCGAGCGATGAGCAGATCCGGCTCCTCGAGCAGCGAATGGCCGAGATGGAGGATCGCCTCGAGGCGACCTCCGCCGAGCTGAAGGAGGAGAAGAAGCAGAACCGCCAGCAGCGTGACCTCCTCGAGACCGCCGGTCTCGTCGAGGAGGGCGAGGAAGGCGTCCGGTCCCGCGTCGGCAGCTTCTTCCAGATGGTCGACCTCACCGGCGTCATGGCTGCCAGCTACAACTACCGCTTCATCGACAGCGGCGACAATGACAATGGCAACGGTGGGCCCGCCGGACCCAGCGGGGCGATCAACGACCCCTTCTTCACGCACAAGAACGGCGACAGCTTCCAGCTCGATCAGTTCTGGCTGACGCTCGACAAGGCCCCGACCGAGGAGAGCCGCGCCGGCTTCCACGCGGACATCGTCTTCGGCGAAACGGCACAGCAGCAGGCGCTTTCCGGAGGCAGCGGCGACGGGGGACGGGACGGCGGTCTCCTCTACACCGGGTACGTCAGCTACCTCGCGCCGATCGGCAACGGCGTCCGCATCGATGGCGGTAAGCTCGCGACGCCGCTCGGTGCCGAGGTCCTGCAGACCAACGTGAACCTCAACGTCACGGAAGGCGTCGTCTTCCAGAAGCTCCAGCCCTTCACTCACACCGGCGTCGCCGCCACGACCCAGCTGACCGACAACCTCGGCCTCGTGCTGGGCGTGGTGAACGAGGTCTACCGCGATACGAACGTCAGCGTCGATCGCGACAAGGCCGGCTACGCGCAGCTGCGCTTCTCGGGCGACAAGATGGGCGTCAACGTCGGCGCCATCGTGGGCCAGGACCCGACGGGCTTCACCTGCGACAGCTCGGAAGACGACTGCAACACGTCGGTCTTCGACATCACGGCGACCTTCGCCCCGACCGACAACTTCTCGGGCTGGATCAACTTCGACTGGGTCCGCAGCTTCGGCGCCGACGTCAACGAGGGCGACAAGTACGGCATCGCGACGGCCGGGCGCTTCGCGCTGACCGACTCGACCGGCATCGGCGGCCGCTTCGAGTACCTCGAGCAGGACGGGAGCCTCGTCGGCTCGAACGACCAGCAGTATGTCACGGCGACCGGCACGATCGACCACGCCCTCACCGAGGGCCTCGTGATTCGCGGCGAGCTCCGCTTCGACCGCGAGCTCGAGGGCGACTCGCGCCAGTTCATCACGAACAGCGGCGATCGCGAGAGCCTCGCCGCCATTGCGCAGATGTACTACGCGTTCTAGTCCAGCAGAGCCTCGCGAGGTTCGCCTCGATAGGCTCGGATCTCCCGGGGGTTCCCCCCCGAGAGCGAAAACGGGGCGCGGCATCGACGGATGCCGCGCCCTTCTTCGTTCCGGCTTCGTTCCTGTTATCGTGGAGGCGAACCCGAACGGAGGTCCGCCATGTCCCCCCTCGCCACCCGAGCCCAGGTCGAGAACGCCCTGCGTACCCATTTCGAAGCGTGGAACGCGAAGGATCGCGCGCGCTGGATCGCGAACTGGAATCCCGACGTCGAGATGCAGGATCCCGTCGGCGGGCCCGTGAAGAAGGGGCTCCAGGCCGTCGAAGCGTCGTGGGACCGCTCCTTCCAGCCGGGTCACGACTGGCGTCTCGAAGTCGTCTTCCAGCAGATCTGTCTCGACCAGGCCGCGGTCCACGTGCGAAACCACGGAATCGTCGACGGCCAGAAGTTCACGATGGATTCGATCGAGCTCTACTGGATCGGCCACGACGGTCGCGTCGCGCGCGTCCAGACCTACTTCAGCCCGCCCGCCGGGCAGCAGCTCGATCCGTACTTCATGCAGAAGCCCTGAGCGACGCGGAGGCCCCGATGGCGACGGAATCCGACGGCGTGCTGCGTTACCAGCCCCGCCCGCGGCCCGAGTGGGTGCGCGGCGCCAACGCGATGGGGCGCGCGATCGACGCGAAGAGCGTGGTCCCCCTCGACGAACGTTCGCTGCTCGAGGCCGCGAAGGCGAACACGGGTCTCTCCGACTTCGGCGACGACGCCTGGCGCGAGCCCTTTCGCCTCCTGCTCGACGATCTCGAACGTCACGCGAACCTGAACCTCGTCGGACGGCTCATGACGCGCTCCGACCTGCTCGTGCATCTCGAGGGCCGGCTCCGCGTCCTCGACTGGTATGCGCGGCATCCGGAGGTCCACGCCGAGAAGGTCGTCGCCCCGGTCTTCGTCGTCGGCCTGCCCCGCTCCGGCACGACGATCATGGAGGAGATCCTCGGCGCGGACCCGAACGCGCGCTCGGTGCGGATGTGGGAGGCGAAGTTTCCGGTGCCGCCGCCGCATTCGAACGACCCGAAGCCCGACCCCCGGATCGCCCGGGCCGAAGCCCTCGTCGGTCTGCAGGACGCGATCACGCCGGAGTGGGCGAGCATGCACAAGGTCGGCGGCGAGCTGCCCGTCGAGTGCATCGAGTTCACCTACTCCTCGTTCGTCTCGTACGCCTTCTCGGCCTCGTTCCACGTTCCCAACTACACGCGCTGGGTCGCCGCCTCGGACCATCGGATCGCCTTCGAGTGGCACGAGAAGATCCTGAAGCTCCTGCAGTCGACGGGACGTCCGCATCACTGGCTGCTCAAGGGCCCGACCCACCTCCCGGTCCTGCCCGCGCTCTTCGAGCGCTATCCGGACGCCCGGCTCGTCTTGATGCTGCGCGATCCGGTGAAGGCGACCGCGTCCGTCGTCGACGTCTCCGGCACCCTCTTCTATATGCGCAGCGACGACACGTCCCTCAACAAGCCCCACGGCCAGTTCATCGACGGCCATCCCGCCGTCCATGCGCTGCAGCGCGTGATCGACTGGACCCGGTCCGGGACGATCCCGCGTGATCGCATCGCGGCCGTTCCCTACCTCGAGTTCTTCGCCGACCCGGAGCGCGGCCTCGAGAAGCTCTACGCCGAGCTCGGGCTGCCGCTCGGGGAGTCGAGCCGCCGGGCGATGCTCGACTACCTCGGGAACAAGCCGAAGGGGAAGTTCGGCCACCACGACTACGAGGTCGGCAGCAGCGACCTCGTCGCGAGCGAGCGGGCGAAATGGCGCGCGATCCAGGATTGGTTCGGCGTCCAGAGCGAGCTCTGATCCGGGTCCCGTAGCGAGCCGGAGCCGATCAGTCGCCGGTCGGCCCCTCGTAGCTCTGCAGCAGATGGGCAGAGAGGTTGCCGACCTGCGCGACGAGTTCGCGACGCTCGGTGAACGTCCAGCCTGCGGCGCGCTTCTCGAGGCGATCGAGGTAGGTCCCCGTGATGATGGGCTGGAGCGGAAGGCCTTCGGCCGCCTGGAAGACGACGAAATAGGTCTGGCAGCGCGCGTGGGTCGCGTCGTCGAAGTCGAGGATCGGGTTCACGCAGAGGTGGCGCGTCTTCGGGTTCCCCGTATCCGGGTACACGCGGGTCCAGCGGCCGAGATGCTTCGCGAAATCGCCCGTCCCACGCCGGATCGAGGGCGTCTCCTCGCCCGGGAAATAGACGTCGGCCTCGCGGAACATCTCGCCGACGGCGGCGAAGTCGCCGCGGTCGACCGCATCCGAATAACGATTGAGCATGTTGAGGATCAGGAAGTAATCGATCGCTTCGGCCATCATCCGTCCCTTCTTCGTCGACGCATCGCATCGACTTGCGCCGCGCACCCGGGCGCTGTATCCGCCTGCTGGGAGACCCGAACATGGATCAGGCGCCGACCCGACTCCGCACCACGCGGATCCCGACCGCACGCTACACCCTTCCCGCCTGGAAGGCCCTCGAGGCCGAGCGCCTCTGGCCGCGCGTCTGGCAGATCGCCTGCACGGTCGACTGCGTGCCGAAGCCCGGCGACTACTGGGAGTACGAGATCGCGGACCTCTCGATCCTGGTCGTCCGAGGCGACGACGGCCTGCTGCGCGCCTTCCAGAACGCCTGCCCCCACCGCGGCAATACCCTGCTCCAGGGCAGCGGCACGGGGCTCGACCGGATCCGCTGCGCGTATCACCACTGGTGCTTCGACCTGCGTGGCCGCCTGACGAGCGTCTCGCCCGAGGACGGTCGGCCGGCGGATCCTGTCGCGACCGCCCGCCGGACCGGGAGCGCGAGCGGCCTCGGCCTCGTGCCCGTCCAGGTCGCCTGCTGGGGCGGCTTCGTGTTCGTGAATCCGGATCCGGCCGCCGAGCCGCTTTCCACGTTTCTCGAGACGCTGCCCGCCGAGCTCGCCTGGGTCGGGATGGAGCGCTTCTCGTGCGACGCGTTCATGACGGTGCCCGTCGCGTGCAATTGGAAGGTCGTCGTCGATGCCTTCATCGAGACCTATCACCTCCACGCCGTCCACCCGCAAATGCTCGCCATCGCCGACGACGTCCACACGCCGATCACCCTCTACGACAAGCACACGAAGTTCGTCCAGCCCTACGGCGTCCCGAGCCCCCGGCGCGGCGGCCGCGTCACGGACCAGGAGCTTTGGGAAGCCTTCGTCGGAAACCTGGGCCACCGCATGGGCATCCCCTTCGCGGAGACCGCCGATCCCGGTCCGCATCCCCCGATTCCGGAGGGCGGCACGATGCGGGACGTCCTCGTCGCGCGGATCCGCGCCCATCTCGCCGGCGCGGGCGATCTCTACGCGAGCCTCGACGACCATCACGTGATCGACGACTTCCACTACCACCTGTTTCCCAACGCCGTGCTGAACGTCTTCGCCGGCTGGTTCGGGCTGATCCGGGCCCGTCCGGGACCGACCCCGGACACGTGCCTGCTCGACATGTGGAACTTCGATCTCCGGCCGGAGGGCCGATCGGACGCTCATCCGCGTCCGACGTCGCGAATGCTCTCCGATGAGGAGATCCGGGCCCTCGGCCCCGTGCTGCTGCAGGACCTCGACCTGATGCCGCAGGTCCAGCGGGGCCTGCGCCAGCCCGGACTCACGCATTTCCGACTGACGCGACCCGAAGAACGGATCGGCCGCATGCACGAGATCCTCGACCGCTATCTCGAGCCGCCGGACGGGCTGCGCCTCGAACGGACCCCGAACGCCGACTGAGCCCACGGCCTAATACGCGCTCATGCCCCCTTCCGCGGGGATCGTCGCGCCGTGGATCATGCGCGATTCGTCCGATGCGAGGAAGAGCGCGATCCGCGCGATGTCCTCGGGCTCGCCGATCGAAAAGGGGTGCGACTCGATCGAGTGGCCCATCGCCGCGGCCTGCTCGAGCAGCCCCGTCTGCATGCGCGCCTTGATGCGCTCGGACAGTACGATGCCGGGGCAGATCGCGTTGACGCGCACGCGCTGCTTGCCGTAGGTCGAGGCGAGCGCTCGCGTCAGCGCGAGGATGCCGCCCTTCGCCGTCGAGTAGACGTGGATCGGCTGGCCCTGGAGCGCCACGACCGACGAGGTGTTGACGACGGCGCCGCCGCCTGCCGCGATGATCTGCGGGATGACGTGGCGGCAGCAGAGGAACGTGCCCTTCAAGTCGAGGCCGATGCTGTGATCCCAGACGGACAGATCGACGTCGGTCACCGGCCCATCCTGGGGAATCGACCCGCCGGCACAGTTGAAGAGCACGTGGATCGCGCCGAATCGCGCCACGGCGGCCGCGACGGCCTGCTCGATCGATCGCTCGTCCGTCACGTCGGTCCCGACGGCCAGCGCATGGCCTCCCGCCCGCTCGATCTCCGCCGCGACGCGCGCGCCCGCCTCGGCGTTCTTCTCCGCGATCACGATCGAGGCCCCTTCCTCGGCGAAGAGCCGCGCCGACGCGCGCCCGATGCCCGAACCGGCCCCCGTGATGAACGCGACCCTGCCCTCGAGCCTGCCCTGCTTCGCCATGGACGTCGTCCTCCCGATCGGCCCGACGGGCCGAATCCCATGATAACGGCCCATTCCCTTCGCTCACCGGCTTTCGTATCGTGACTCGGGCTCGGAACCCCATCCGGAGAAGGAGCGCACCGCATGAATTCCGTTTCCGATCGTCGCGTTCTCGCCGCCTTCGCGGGCCTGCTGCTCGGATCGATCCTCGCGAGCTGCAGCAATCTCGCGTCCGACGACGCACCGCAGGCGCGACGCGGTGCGACGGGCGGCGTGACGGCGAGTGCCGTCGACGCGGCGCGCATCGTCGCCGCCGATCCGACGGACTGGCTCTCCCACGGCCGGACCTACGGCGAGCAGCGCTACAGCCCCCTCGACCAGATCGACGAGAGCAACGTCGGCCAGCTGGGTCTCGCGTGGAGCTACGACCTCGCGAGCGATCACGGCGTCGAGGCGACACCGCTGGTCGCCGACGGCGTGATGTACGTGAGCGCGCCCTGGAGCATCGTGCATGCCCTCGATGCAGCGACGGGCGAGCGGCTCTGGACCTTCGATCCCGAGGTGCCGCGTTCGCACGCGCGCAAGATCTGCTGCGGCTTCGTGAATCG
>JBIPOQ010000179.1:0-7163 GCA_044379055.1 Myxococcota bacterium | reverse complement strand
CGGCTCCGGGTCGACCCCGAGGCCGCCCGCCGGATCGGACCGAGTCGCGTACGGCCCAGCCTCGAGGAGGCGGCGCGCGATCTGCGGCGCGCGGCGCTCGCGCGCCTCGCGGACGAGACGGGCTGCACGGTGATCGCGACGGCCCACCACGCCGGCGATCAGGCCGAGACCCTGTTGCTCCGTCTGCTGCGCGGCACGGGGCCCGACGGGCTCGCCGGGATGGCGCCCCGCAGCGCGGATGGCCGCTGGAGCAAGCCGCTCCTCCGCGTCGCACCGGAGTCGATCGCAGACTGGGCTGCGCGCCGTGCGCTCGTCTGGCGCGAGGACGAGTCGAACCGCGATCGCCGCTTCGCCCGCAACCGCCTCCGCCTCGACGTTCTCCCCGAGCTGAGGGCCCATTTCAATCCCCAGCTCCTCAGGACCCTCGGCGATCTGGCCGAAGCGACGAGTACGGATCGGAGCTGGATTGAAGCGCGGGTCGGCGAGGCGGCCGAAGGACGGGTTGCCTGGCGAGACCCGGTGCTTCACTTCGTTATCGACGGTTGGTCCGCGCTGCCCGACGCGTTGGCGCGCAGGGTCGTGCTGCGGGGGCTCGTCGAGGCTGGGTTGGGTCGGGAGATCTCGCGGGCCGTGCTGCTCCGGGTCCTGGCGTTCCTGCGCCGGGGACGCGCGGTGGGAAGAGGGAAGAAGGTGGAGCTACCCGGGGGGTTCCTGCTGCGCCGTGTCGGAGATCATTTCGAGCTGTCCGCTTCGACGCCGAATCGGCTCGACACGGACGCGATCGGGACGGACTGAGAAGGTCGGAGGGGAATCCGGGTGCTAGGGTCCATCCGATCGAACGAAATCGACGGGGAAATGTCGCGCGTGCTCCCGGCGGATCGGGTCGGGGACACCGGGCGAGGCGAGCCGGGCCCGAACCGGGCCGGGTGAGCGAGGGTCAGATCGTTTTTCGCAAGCGCCCTGGGACGCTGCCGGGGGGCCGGTGGCAGAGGGGGTCGGAGCGGCCGCGACGGGCCGAGCCGGCACTCCGCAAACGGAGCATCGAGTGAATCAGCAGTTCTACAAGAATCTTGCCCTCTGGGTCGTGATCCTCGTGGTCATGCTCCTGCTCTTCACGACGTTGAAGCAGAACGAGGCGGCTCCGGACAAGGTCGCGTTCAGCGACTTCATGGAGAGCGTCGCCCGGAGCGAGATCGACTCGGTCACGATCGAGGAAGGCCACATCGAGGGCAAGCAGATCGATGGCCGCAAGTTCACGAGCTACGCGCCCCCGACCGTGATCACCGCCGATTTCCTCGCCGAGCTGAAGCGGCTCGGCATCAAGACCGAGGTCACGCCCCCCGACGAGGGTGGCTTCTGGCGCCAGACCCTCGTGATGTGGTTCCCGCTCGTGCTGCTCGTCGGGCTCTGGATCTTCTTCATCCGCCAGATGCAGGGCGGTGGCGGCAAGGCGATGAGCTTCGGCAAGTCGAAGGCGCGGCTGCTGACCGAGAACTCGCAGGCCGTGACCTTCAAGGACGTGGCCGGCATCGAGGAGTCGAAGACCGAGCTCGAGGAGATCATCGAGTTCCTGCGCGAGCCGAAGAAGTTCACGCGCCTCGGCGGTCGCATTCCGAAAGGCGTGCTGCTCGTGGGGCCGCCCGGAACCGGCAAGACCCTGCTCGCGCGCGCCGTGGCCGGAGAGGCCGGCGTGCCCTTCTTCTCGATCTCGGGCAGCGACTTCGTCGAGATGTTCGTCGGTGTCGGCGCCTCCCGCGTCCGCGACCTCTTCCTCCAGGGCAAGAAGCAGGCGCCCTGCATCATCTTCATCGACGAGATCGACGCCGTCGGTCGCCACCGCGGCGCCGGCATGGGCGGCGGCCACGACGAGCGCGAGCAGACGCTGAACCAGCTGCTCGTCGAGATGGACGGCTTCGAGAGCAACGAGGGCGTCATCCTGATCGCCGCGACGAATCGACCCGACGTGCTCGATCCGGCGCTGCTCCGGCCGGGCCGCTTCGACCGCCGCGTCGTCGTGCCGCGCCCGGATCTCAAGGGCCGGCTCGAGATCCTGAAGATCCATACCCGCCGCGTCCCGCTCGCCGACGACGTCGACCTCGAGGTCCAGGCGCGGGGGACGCCGGGCTTCGTCGGCGCAGACCTGCAGAATCTCGTGAACGAGGCGGCCCTGCTCGCCGCGCGCCGCAACGCGACCCGCGTCTGCCACGAGGACTTCGAGAACGCGAAGGACAAGGTCCTGATGGGCGCCGAGCGCCGCAGCATGATCATGTCCGACGAGGACAAGCGGATCACCGCCTTCCACGAGGCGGGCCACGCCCTCGTCGCGCTGCTCACGCCCGGCGACTCGGATCCCGTCCACAAGGTCACGATCATTCCGCGCGGCATGGCCCTCGGCCTGACCCAGACGCTCCCCGAGGCCGATCGCCTGAACTACACCGAGCGCCAGATCCACGCCATCATCCGGTATGCCATGGGCGGCCGGGCGGCGGAGGAGATCGTCTTCGATCATTTCTCGACCGGTGCGTCGAACGATCTGCAGCAGGCGACGGGCTGGGCGCGGCGGATGGTGACCGAGTACGGCATGAGCCGCGGGCTCGGCCCCGTCTCCTATGCGGACTCCGGGGCGGACGTTTTCCTCGGGCGGGATCTCGTCTCGCGCAAGGACTACTCCGAGCAGAAGGCGCGCGAGATCGACGAAGAGGTCTCCCGCATCCTGACCCAGAAATACGCCGAGGCGAAGACGCTCCTGCTCGACCACCGGACGACCCTCGATCGGATCGCCTCGGCGCTGCTCGAGCGGGAGACCCTCGAAGGCGCGCAGCTCGCGATCCTGCTCCGGGGCGATGCGCTGCCGGTCCTGCGGCCCGCGGGCTCGGGGCCGGACGGGCCGTCGTCGCGAGCGACCTCCGGGCCTCGGGCGGTTCTCGACGGCGATCCCAGCCGGGCCGGGACCAGTCCGGGCGGATCGATCCCCGACCCCGAGCCGCTCCCGAGCTGAGGTCCTTGCCCGCGAAGGGGGCGAGCCCGCTGAGCGCAGATCGAGGACGACTCCGGGGGGAAGATCGTGATCGAGGTGTTGTGGAATCTGGGGAGCGATCTCGCGGAGTTCTTCCGAGCTCGCTTCGATCCCCTGCGCGACACGGTCGACATCCTGCTCGTCACGGCGGGGATCTACTGGCTGCTGCTCCTGATCCGCGGGACCCGGGCCGTCCAGATCCTGGTCGGTCTGATCGTCCTGATCGCGCTGTCGCTGGCGTCGGAGCTCTTCCAGCTCGCGGCCCTCGGCATGATCCTCGAGCGCTTTCTCGACTTCGCGGTGCTGATCATCGTGATCCTGTTCCAGAACGACATCCGCCGGGCGCTCGCCCGGGTCGGGCGCGGCTTCTTCCCGTCCTTCGCGGAGGAGCGGGACATCCAGATCGTCGAGGAGATCGTGCGCGCGGCGGGGACGCTCTCGCAGCGGCGCCACGGGGCCCTGATCGTGCTCGAGCGCGAGACGAACCTCTCGGACATGATCGAGGCGGGCGTCCACGTCGACGCGACGCTCTCGAAGGAGCTCCTCCTCAGCATCTTCCAGCCCTCGTCGCCGATGCACGACGGGGCCGTGATCATCCAGGAAGGGCGCGTCTCGTCCGCCGGATGCATCCTGCCGTTGACCGTCCGCACCGACCTGCCCGAGGGCCTCGGCACGCGACACCGGGCGGCCGTCGGCATCACGGAAGAGACCGATGCGCTCGTGATCGTCGTGTCCGAGGAGACCTCGAGCATCTCGGTCGTGCTGGGCGGCGAGATGCTGCGCGGCCTCGACGCGCCGCGCTTGCGGGTCGTGCTGCGCGAGGTCCTGGGCGGCGAGCGCAAGGAGCTTCCGGAGGCGGGCGAAGCGGCGGCGCGGGTCGATCTCGCGGACGGGCGTGAGACCGGACAGGCCGGCCTCCGTTAGGCAGGTCCGGCGACCTTTTCGAAACGGGACCCTTGCGAAACGGGAGAAGGGCGACCGATGGCGTCGCGATTCCAGAATCTGAGACCCGGCGCGCTGGTGCTGGCCCTCGCGATCAGCGTCTTCATCTGGGCGGTGGCCCAGGGGACGTCGAGCGTCCAGCAATCCTTCGAGGTCGAGGTCGAGCTCGTCGGCGTCGAGGACACCCTCGTCGTCACCGAGCAGAGCGCCGACTCGATCAACGTCCGCCTGCGCGGGAGCCGGGCGGCGCTGCGCAACTTCTCGGTCGAGCAGCTGAAGTACCGGGTCGACGCCCGGGGCGGAAAGCCCGGGGTCGCGGTCTACGAGGTGGACGTGGAGTCGATCCCCCACCCGACCGGGACGAGCTTCGTGGGCTATGCCCCGTCCCAGCTCGAGGTCCGATTCGAGAAACGGGGCCACAAGACGGTCCCCGTGCGGGCCGAAACGGAGGGCAGCCCGGCGCCGGGCTTCCACCTGGCAGGGGTGGTCCTCTCGCCCGACGAGGTCCGGCTCGAGGGGGCCCGCAGTCAGGTCCTCCGGATGAAGGAAGTACTGACCGAGAAGATCGACGTCGCCGGGCTCACGGCCGATGCGGAGCGCGAGGTCCGACTGGTGCTGAGCGGGGGCTCGGTCTGGCCCGAGAAGGACGAGCCGATCCGGGTCCTGATCCGGATCGAGCCCGATCCGGGCAACGAGGCCGCCGCGACCTCGGGGCGCGGCTCGCGGGCGGCGACCCGGGTGCCGGCTCGCTGAAGCGGGAAGATGGGGAAGGATCGAGAAGATGACGGCGCCGATTCGAAATCTCTTTGGCACGGACGGCATCCGGGGGACCGCGAACGTCCACCCGATGACCCCCGAGATCGCCCTGGCCCTCGGCCGCGCGATCGCCCACGTCTTCCGCCAGCGCGAGGGCGAGCGCAAGCAGATCCTGATCGGCAAGGACACGCGCCTCTCGGGCTACATGTTCGAGGACGCGCTCGCCGCGGGCATCTGCTCGATGGGCGTCAACGTGATCCAGGTCGGCCCCGTGCCGACGCCGGCCCTCGCGTTCCTGACCCGCGACATGCGCTGCAACGCCGGCGTCATGATCACCGCGAGCCACAACCCCTACCAGGACAACGGCATCAAGTTCTTCGCCGCCGACGGCTTCAAGCTGCCCGACGCCGAGGAGGCGCGGATCGAGGAGCTGATCGCGACCGGCGAGGTCGCCCAGTTCAGGGTCGCCCCCGACGAGATCGGCCAGGCCCACCGCATCGACGACGCCCGCGGCCGCTACGTCGTCTACCTGAAGAACACCTTTCCCCGCGACCTGAACCTCGAAGGCATGCGCATCGTGATCGATTGCGCGAACGGCGCGGGCTACCGCGTGGGTCCGACCGTCCTGCGCGAGCTCGGCGCCGAGGTCTTCGAGCTCGGCTGTGAGCCGAACGGTCGCAACATCAACGACGAGTGTGGCTCGCTGCATCCCGAGCGGGCGGCCGCCAAGGTCCGCGAGCTTCGCGCCGACGTCGGCATCGCGCTCGACGGCGATGCGGACCGGGTCGTCGTGATCGACGAGCGCGGCGAGATCCTCGACGGCGATGCGCTGATGTGGCTGTGTGCCCGGGCGATGCACCAGCGCAAGGCCCTCGCGAAGTCGACCGTCGTCGCGACCGTCATGAGCAATCTCGGCCTCGAGCGCGCCCTCGAGTCGATCGGCTGCAGCCTGATCCGCACGGCGGTCGGCGATCGCTACGTCGTCGAAGCCATGCGCGAAGGGGGCTACAACCTCGGCGGCGAGCAATCGGGCCACATCCTCTTCCTCGACCACTCGACGACCGGCGACGGCCTGATGTCGGCGCTTCAGGTCCTGGCGCTCCGCGCCCGCAGCGGTCGCAAGCTCTCGCAGCTCTTCGACGGCTTCGAGCGCTTTCCCCAGGTCACCGTCAACGTCGCCGTCGCCGAGAAACGTCCGCTCGAGGAGCTGCCGAGCCTGCAGGAGGCCCTCGCCGAGGTCGAGGACGAGCTCGGCGACGCCGGTCGGGTCCTGATCCGTTATTCGGGCACCGAGCTGAAGGCGCGGGTCATGGTGGAAGGCCGCGAGTCCACCCGCGTCCACGAGATCGCCAACCACCTCGCGAGCAAGCTGAAGCACGCCCTCGCCGGAGCCGCCTAGCCGATGCGCATCGTCGTCTCTCTCGACAGCTGGCCCGCGCTTCGGGATTTCGCCGGCGACGACCAGAGCGAGCTCGGCAAGGCCGCGAGCCTCGCCGAGCTGGCGGGGGTCGACAGTCTGCGGCTCGGGATCCAGGAGGAGCTGTCTCCGGTCCGCGAGTCCGACGTGGTCCAGCTCCGAGCGGCGGCGCGCTCGCTCGAGCTGCGCATGCCGATCTCCCCGACGCTGGTGAAGCTGGCGCTGGCGACCCGTCCCGATCGGGTCGTCCTCGTCGGCGATCGCCACTCGGCGACGGGCCCCGTGCCGCCGGTCGACGCCCGGGTCGCGGGCGCTGCGCTCGCGAGCGTGTTGCGGAGCCTCTCCGAAGCGCGCATCCGCACGACCGTCCGGGTGAACCCCGAGCTCGACGCGGTTCGCGCGGCCCATGTCCAGGGCGTCTCCGACGTCGAGCTCTTCACGGGCTGGCTGGTCGACCTGCCCGAGACCGAGCGCAAGACGGCCCTCGTCGGCCTCGGCGATGCGGCGCGCCTCGCGAGCAAGCTCCGCATGGGCATGGCCCTCGCGGGCGGGCTCGACGACCGGAACCTGCGCGAGGTCATCGACGCGGCGCCTTCCGCCGAGCGGATCGTGCTCGGGCGCGGCCTCGCCCGGCGGGCCTTGCTGGTCGGTCTCGACCGCGCCGTGCGTGACCACCGCGACGCCATGCGCTAACCCGCGTTCACGCGAAGCCGGGCGCTCGGTGCTCGCCTAACCTCGCAGCGGAGGCGCACGATGGAGCGAAGACGAACGTCGACATCCTCCGGTCCGAGCGCGAGCCACCGGGAGGGCGTCTGGCCCCTGGTGACCGGCGCCGAGATGCAGGCGCTCGATCGCCAGACGATCGACGGACGCGGCATTCCGGGCGAGCTGCTGATGGAGAGTGCGGGGCGGGCGCTCGTCGAGCCCGTCCTGGCGCTGCTCGCGGGCTCGGCTCGAGCGCGCGGCGACGGGCGGCCGGTCCGGGCCGTCTGCGGCGTGGGCAACAACGGCGGGGATGGCTTCGTGGCGGTG
>JBIPOQ010000177.1:0-7248 GCA_044379055.1 Myxococcota bacterium | reverse complement strand
GCCGATTCCGCTCGTCCACGACGACGCCTTCACGCTGCTGGTCGCCGTCCTGCTCTCCGCCCAGACGACGGACGAGCGCGTGAATCGGGTCACGCCAGGGCTCTTCGCCCGGGCGCGGACCCCGGCCGCGATGGCGAAGCTCCCGGTCGAAGCGATCCTGTCCGAGATCCGCTCCTGCGGTCTCGCGCCGGCGAAGGCGAAGAACATCCGCGCGCTCTCGGAGATCCTCGTCCGCGAGCATGGCGGCCGGGTCCCGGCGGACGCCGCCGCCCTCGAGGCCCTGCCCGGTGTGGGGCACAAGACGGCGAGCGTCGTGCTCGCCCAGGCCTTCGGTCAGCCGGCCTTCCCCGTCGACACCCACATCCATCGCCTCGCCGCGCGCTGGGGGCTCTCGGACGGGCGCAGCGTCGAGCAGACCGAACGCGATCTGAAGGCGCTCTTCCCACCCGAGTCCTGGAGCTGGCTGCATCTCGCATTCATCTTGTTCGGTCGCGAGACGTGTCCCGCGCGGGGCCACGATCTCGCCGCCTGTCCGATCTGCTCCTTCGCCGCGACGAAGAAACGGATCGACGAAGAGCGGCGCACGGGCGGCGGCGGGCCGCGCTCCCGCGCGCGGGTCGCGCAGAAGGCCGAGAAGCGAAGCCCGCGCAAGTCCGGCGCGCGACCGAGCCGGAATAAGTCCCGGTCCCGGGCGGACTCAGTCGCCTGAAGCGACGTCGTGTTCGTGGTCGTGTTCGGTGTCCAGGCCGTGCGCCGGATTCCGGGGATCGGCGCGACGGATCGTGACGATGCGGCCGACGAGCGCCTCCGGCGGCGGCTCGGGCGCCGCGCCGATCTCGATCCGACGGCCGACGACCTGCACGAGCTGGACGCCTTCCTCGGTCCGCACGAAGCCCTTCGCGCGCAGGAGATGCCCGCTCGCGCAGCGCCGGGCGAGCTGCTCGCGCAGCTGCTCGGTCGCAAGCCCGGGCTCGGGGCGCCACTCCTCGCTCAGGAAGGCTTCGTGGTGATGGGGGCGTCCGGTCGGCGCCGTCCCGACGCGCTCGCGCGCCCCGAGCTCTGGCGGAAAGAGCAGCGCGGGGTCCACGTCGCCCCGCACCGCGCGCACGCAGGGCGCTTCGGGCTCGATCCGTCTCAGCCGAGCCTCGATCTCGGGCCAGCTCGCTTCGGGCACCAGGTCGAGCTTGTTCAAGACGAGCAGATCCGCCGACTGCACCTGATCCTCGAAGGTCCCCTCGAGGTCGCGCTGCTCGTAGAGCTGCTCGGCGTTCACCACGACGACCGCGATGTCGTCGCCGATGAAGCTCCGCGCGGGCTCGCGCCAGAAATTGAGCTGGGTGTCGTAGGGCAGGGCGACGCCCGAGGTCTCGATCACGAAGCGGTCGGGGGCGACCTCGCGTTCGAGGCGCGCGAGGGTGTCGACGAGGTCGTCCGAGAGCTCGCAGCAGACGCATCCGCCCTCGAGCTCGACGTAGGCCTGCTCGCCGGCGCCGAGCAGCGCCCGGTCGATCCCGAGCTCGCCCAGCTCGTTCGAGACGAGGGCGATGCGAAGGCCCTGGCGCCGGGCATCGGCGAGCAACCGCTGGACGAGGGTCGTCTTGCCCGACCCGAGGAAGCCGGAGAGGACGAGGACGGGCACGCGGCGCGGGCCGGGCGGCGGCGGGCTCGTCACGGGCGCCGAGGGGCTCATCGATTCGGGGCGATCGGGCGACACGGGCGGACGGTAGACCATCCGTCGCGTCTCCCGGGCGGCGCAGCGCCCGGATTCGACCGGAAGCCCCGTCGCCGTCGTCCGCCTCCGCCCGGGGCGGGCTATCGTCGGGCCCGGGCGACCGATCCGGACAAGGAGTGGGCGTGGCGGAGCGTGAGTTCGATCTGTTCGTGATCGGTGCGGGTTCGGGGGGCGTACGGGCCTCGCGCTTTTCGGCGGCGCGCGGCGCGCGGGTGGCCGTCGCGGAAGAGGGCGCGCTCGGCGGGACCTGCGTCAACGTCGGGTGCGTCCCCAAGAAGCTCTTCGTGTACGCGTCGCATTTCCGCGACGAGATGAGCGAGGCCGCGGCGGGCTATGGCTGGACGGTGGGCCAGCTCGGCTTCGACTGGCCGACCCTGCGCGACAACAAGACGCGCGAGATCGAGCGGCTCAACGGGATCTACGCGGGGCTGCTGCGCGATGCGGGTGTGCAACACGTCCCGGGCCGAGCCCGGATCGTCGGTCCCCACGCCGTCGAGGTCTCGGGCGTTCGTTATTCGGCGGAGAACATCCTCGTCGCGACGGGCGGATGGCCGACGCTGCCCGACATCCCGGGCGCCGAGCTCGGGGTCACCTCGAACGAGCTCTTCTACCTCGACACGTTGCCGCGCCGCGCGATCATCGTCGGCGGCGGCTACATCGCGGTCGAGTTCGCGGGCATCTTCCACGGTCTCGGGGTCGACGTGACCCAGCTCCATCGCGGACCGCTCTTCCTGCGCGGCTTCGACGACGACGTGCGGCGCCATCTCTCCGAGCAGATGCAGGGGCGCGGGATCGACCTGCGCTTCGGGACCAGCCTGACGGGGCTCGCGAAGGCGCGCTCGGGGCTGCGGGCGACGCTGACCGACGGCAGCCAGCTCGAGGCCGATCTCGTCCTGTTCGCGATCGGTCGCCATCCCAACTCCGCGAACCTCGGCCTCGAGGAGGTCGGCGTCGAGCTCGCGCCGGACGGCGCGATCCGCGTCGATCCGTACTCGCGCACGAGCGTGCCGAGCATCTGGGCGATCGGTGACGTGACCAATCGGCTGAACCTGACGCCCGTCGCGATCCACGAAGGCGTCTGCCTGTCGGAGACGCTCTTCGGCGGTGCGCCGCGCTCGCCCGTCCACGAGAACGTGCCCGCGGCCGTGTTCTCGCAGCCCCCGGTCGGCACGGTCGGCCTCTCGGAGGCCGAAGCCCATCAGCGCTTCGGTGAGATCGACGTCTACCGGACGACCTTCCGGACGCTGAAGCACACGCTGACCCACAGCCACGAGCGGACGATGATGAAGCTCGTCGTCGATCGCGCGAGCGATCGCGTGGTCGGTCTCCACATGGTGGGCCCCGACGCGGGCGAGATCGTCCAGGGCTTCGCGGTCGCCATCAAGGCGGGCGCGACGAAGGCCGACTTCGACGGAACGCTCGGCATCCATCCGACGGCCGCCGAGGAATTCGTGACGATGCGGACCCCGGTTCGCAGCTGATGCCGACGGCGATTCGAGGCGCCTGCCGGTCGTTCGGGTGGATCGTCCTGCTGTCGTGGGCGATCGGGATCGCTGCTTCGCCTGCCCACGCCGAGGACAGCGCCCCGCAGCCCGCGACGCCCGAGGTCGAGTCGGTCTACGACCCGTATCGGGGCATGGATCAGGACGGCCGCATTCCCGACGTCGACAAGGCGCGCTTCGTCGAGAACCCCGAGCGCTGGCGCTACATCCCGGAAGGCCGCATCAAGCCGGGCAACTACTTCCAGCGCTTTCTCGTGTCGAGCTTCGCGCTGCCGATCTTCTTCCACAACGCCGACGTCGGGACGGGGCTCGGCATCGCACTGACCGACATCGACTTCCGTCAGCAGCGGCGCCGCGAGTTCCTGGGCGGCTTCTTCTCCTACACCACCGAGGGACAGCAGAGCTACGTCCTGCGCTGGCGGCGCTGGCTGAAGCACATGGACGTGCCGGAGGGCGGGGTGCTCCAGGAGGAGCGGAGCTTTCTCAGCGCCGGCGGTGGCTACCGCAAGACCCTGACTCGCCGCTTCTTCGGGATCGGGCCCGCGACGAACGAGGACGACGAGACGAGCTATACGGACGAGGTCGTCTTCGTCGATCTCGGCCTGTCCCACTCCCTGCCCGGGGCCTTCGACGATTTCGTCTGGGAGGTCGGCCTGCGCGGGGAGGGGCATTGGCTCGACCACGGCCGGGTCGGCGGCCAGCCGTCGATGGAGAGCCCGGACGCCCCCGCCGACTTCCAGTTCCTGTTCCGGGAGTCCGAGGAGGTCGCCCTCGGCTGGCTCGGCGCCGGCCTTCGCTACGACACCCGCGACAGTCAGCGCAATCCCTATCGCGGCACCGCCGTCGGGGGCTCGATCGACGCCGCCCTCGCGCAGACCGACGGCGACATCGGGGCGACCTACTTCATTTTCGCGGACCAGATCTTCCCGATCTGGCCGCTCTTCCACGACGGCGGGACCGAGGACGAGGAGAACCCGCCGACCGACACCGTCGCTTTCCACTTCGAGTCGCGGCTGTCTTCCGGCGATCTGCCCTTCTTCGCCCGCCCGACCCTCGGCGGCTCGGAGATCCAGCGCGGCTACATCGAGGGGCGCTGGCGCGACGACGCCGTCTGGTCGGCCGCGACCGAGTACCGCTTCTGGCTGCTGCCCCGAGGCTTCACGGTCTGGCGCCACATCCGCGTCGAGCGCCTCGGGGCCGCCGTCTTCTACGAGGTCGGCGGCGTCGGCGAGAACGGCTCGGCGCTCTTCCACGAGAGCCTGATCCAGAGCTACGGCGTGAGCGGTCGCGTCACGATCGAACGAGCGGCCCTGTTCCGCGCGGACTTCGGCTTCTCCGAAGAGGGCTTCAACTTCTCGGCGGGCTTCGGCCTGTCGTTCTGAGCGCTGGCCCGCGTCGCGAGGGCCCGTCGCGAGGAGGCGCAGCGCGTTTGACGCGATCGGAGCTGATTCTTCTGCTCGAGCGCTATTTCGAGCAGCATTCCGCCGAGCGGGCCACGGCACGACGGATCCTCGAGCTCGTCGAACGCGAGCCGCGCTGCTTCCTGCGCGACTGCTATCCGGGCCACGTGACGGCCTCGGCCTGGATCGTGTCCCGCGAGTCGCGCGCGGTCCTGCTGACCCACCACCGCAAGCTCGACCGCTGGCTCCAGCTCGGCGGCCATACCGACGGCGCGAGCGACGTGCTGGCTTCGGCGATGCGCGAGGCGCAGGAAGAGTCGGGACTCGTCGTGCTCACGCCGATTCCGGGCCCCGCGGCGCCCCGGATCCTCGACCTCGACGTCCACGAGATTCCCGCCCGCCCCGACGAGCCCGCTCACCAGCACCACGACATCCGCTTCCTGCTCGAGGCCTCGGAGCTCGCCCCGCTCGCCCGTCAGAAGGCCGAGTCGAAGGCCCTGCGCTGGTTTCCTCCGCAGGGCCTGGAGGCGCGGTTTCCCGAGGAGAGCCTCGCGCGCATGGCCCGAAAGGCGGCCGTCTGGCTGGCCCGGACACCGCCCGGGCCGCCCTGAAGACGATTGCGATGTCCCGTGGGGAGGAGAAATTCTCGCCTCGATCGGCCGCCTTTTTTCGCCGGTCCGCGCGCTTTGCGGGCCCGCGCGGGTGTGATCCAGGTCGCCCTCGAAGACAGGGGCTCGCCGCGTCCCCGCCGGTCCGGAGGAACCCTGGCGTAGGTTTTGCACTCCAAACCATCGAGTGAAGCCCCCATCCGGTGGGGGTGGAGGTCAGGTCATGGAGTCCAACGCGGTTCGGAACGACGGGTCGGCCTGGGATGCCGAGCTTCGGTTCGCCTCGAATGGTCTCGCGACGGCCACGCTCGTCGTGCTGCTGATCTGCGCGTCGCGGGAGTCCCTCGCCGAGTCGGGGGTTTCGGTGGCCATGGTCGGGAATGCTTCGGTTTCGTCGCTCGCGACGACCGGCAGCATGGCCGATTACGTTCCGGCGGCGACCCGACCGAAGGTGCGCCGACTGAACGAGCTCGATGCGCTGATGGCGGTTCGCCTGGGCCCGAAGCCCGTGACGGCTCGGGAGACGGACGCGTCGATCGCCGCGGCGGTGGCCCGGGGCAACGACAAGAAGCTCGAGCGCCCGAATCCCTTCCGCAAGAAGAGCAGCGATCTCTTCCGCAGCCAGCGGCAGATCCAGATCGGCGACGAGGAGATGGTCATGCGGCTGCGGGTGCGGCCGAAGACGCGCAACGCGATGTCCGTCGAGTTCCGCTTCTAGTCGACGGCCGGGGAAGCGGCCCGCCCACGGGCGGTGCCGGATCTTCGGGAGCATGGCCGGGGCGCCGCTCCGGCTATGCTCCCGCGTCATGCAAGACCCGGTCGCGGACCTGATCCGCTTCATCGATCGATCGCCCACCCCCTATCACGCCGTCGAGACCGCCGTCGCGCTGCTCGAGGAGGCGGGCTTCTCGCCGCTCGAAGAGCGCGAGGCCTGGACCCTGGCCCCTGGCGAGCGACGCTATGTCGTTCGGGGAGGCGGGAGCCTCGCGGCCTTCGAGGTCGGGACGAAGCCGCCGGCCGAGGCGGGCTTCCGGGTCGTCGGCGCGCATACCGACTCGCCGAACCTCCGCATCAAGCCGATCGCCGACGTGCGCGCCCACGGCTATCAGCAGCTCGCCGTGGAGCCCTACGGCGGCGTCCTGCTGCATACCTGGCTCGACCGGGACCTCTCCCTCGCCGGTCGCGTCGTGCTCCGGGACGGGGTCGACGTCCGCACGGAGCTCGTCGATCTGGAGCGGCCGCTGCTGCGGATCCCGAGCCTCGCGATCCATCTCAATCGCGAGCTCTCCCAGGACGGGCTCAAGCTCAACGCGCAGCAGCATCTCGTCCCGGTCGTCGGGCTGTCGGAGCGCGAGAACCTCGCGGCGCTCCTGCGTGAGGCGCTCGCCGGTCGGCGCGGCAAGCCGAAGCGCACCAGGCCGCCCAAGGGCGGCGAGATCCTCGCCTACGACCTGATGGCCTACGACACGCAGCCGGCCTCCCGGGCTGGCGCCGCCCGGGAGTTCGTCCTGGCGCCGCGCCTCGACAACCTGGCCTCCTGTCATGCGGGTCTCCGCGCGCTGCTCGCCGCGGGCGAAGCCGGCCGCGGCGCAGCGACGCGCGCCGTCGTGTTCTACGACCACGAAGAGGTCGGCAGCCGGAGCCAGGCCGGGGCGGCGGGGACCTTCCTCGCCGAGGTCCTCACGCGCATCGCCGTCGGCTTCGAGGCCCCCGGACGCAAATCGAATGCCGCGGGCCAGCTCGTCGAGCGGGCGATCGCGCGCTCGTGGCTCGTCTCCGCGGACATGGCCCACGCCGTCCATCCCAACTACGCGGATCGCCACGAGCCGGGGCATCGCCCGGTCATCGGCCGTGGGCCGGTGATCAAGCGCAACGTGAATCAGTCGTATGCGACGGATGCCGAGAGCGCGGGGCTCTTCGCGGCGCTGTGTGCGCAGGTGGGGGTCACGCCGCAGCATTTCGTCGCGCGCAGCGATCTCGGCTGCGGCTCGACGATCGGTCCGATC
>JBIPOQ010000175.1:0-7306 GCA_044379055.1 Myxococcota bacterium | reverse complement strand
GCGAGCCGCGCATAGACGTCGAGCACCATCGTCGCCGCGAAGACCTGCACGCCCATCGACTGCTGCGACGGGCAGCCCGTCTCCTGGGAGATCATCGCGGCGAGCGGAGCGCTGCGCGCCTTCAACGCGTTCGAGAGCTTCGCGATCGCTTCGCCGCGCTCCTTCGGCGACCAGCGCGGGAACGGTCCCGAATCGAAGGCTGCTCGCGCGGCGGCGACGGCGGCATCGATGTCGGCGGTCGACGCATCGGGCACCCGGCCGAGGGCGACCTCCGTCGACGAGGATCGCACCTCGATCGTGCCCCCCGAGCGCGAGGGCTGGAAGCCGCCGCCGATGAAGAGATCCCGCCGCTCGATGAATCCTGCTGCCGCGCTCAAGTGGAGCCTCCTTCTTCTTCGGGTTCCCCGAAAGAACCGCTATTCCCAGTCGACTATAGCCAGAAAAGCAGCGTCGTCGGCGCCGTCCGTCCGACTCCGATCGCCGTGTTCCGAGCGGTCGGGAGGGACGGGACGGCCCCGAACGCCGGCAGGCTCAGCGCGCTGAACCGGGAGATCGACGCGCAGCGCGCGCCTTCCGCGGTCTGCTGGCGCGGCGCCCGACCAGATGCGACTCGAGGGCCCGGAGATGGGGCTCGACCGATTCCGTCGCGATCCGGTTCATCGCCTCGAAGCGCACGACGAGCTCCTCGCCCCAGGCCGTGATCCGGGCGCCGCCCCCCCGCGGTCCGCCGGGCTTCGAGGTGATGACGGGCTCCGCGAAGCTGCGATTGAGCTCGTCGAGCAGACACCACGCATGGCGATAGGCCATCCCCATCGAGCGCGCCGCGCCCGAGATCGAGCCCTGGTCCCGGACCGCCTTCAACAGCTCGATCTTGCCGCGACCGAGCTTCGGCCCTTTCTCTGCGAGGTACACACCGAGTCGGATGCGGGCCACGTCTTCACTCCCCGGCGCGTCCGCCGACCTCGAACGCGATCAGCGCGTTGCCCGGCCGCTGTGCTTGCCCATATCCCGAGCTGACGAACAGCCGACCGTTCGCGACCATCGGACCCGCCGTCCCCTGGATGCCGCCGCCCCGGGTCTGGCCGCCCTTCGGCGTCGCAAAGTCCCGTGCCGTATCGAAGTGCCAGAGCACCGCGCCGCTCGCCCGGTCGAGGGCATAGACGACCCCGTCGACCGCCGCAGCGAAGACGATCTCCTCCGTCGCGAGCGGCGGCGCGCCCACGATCCCGACGCAGCGTTCCCGATCGCCGCAGAGCGCCGCGCCCCGGGTCTGCCAGACGACGTCGCCGCGCTCCGCGGAGATCGCGACGAGGCCCGGGAGGCTCTCGCGATTCTCGCCGTGCTCGTCGCCCTCGGTCATGCTCGGGACGTACACGACGCCTTCCCGACTCGAGAGTCCGTAGCGGATGCCGCCCTGGGGTCCACCGCGGACGATGCGCTTCGTCCAGACGGCGCGGCCGGTGCTCGGATCGAGCGCGTGCAGCAGGCCCGATTTCTGGCCCGCGACGAGGCGATCGCCGCCCGCGACCTCCGCGAGCAGCGTCGTGCCACCGAAATCCGTGTCCGGACCTTCGGGATCCGGACAGCTCGTGCGGCTGCCGAAGGAGCAGGCGGCGTTCCAGGCATCGCCCGCCTGCGCTTGATAGGTCCAGACGACGCGGCCCGTCTGCAGCTCGAGCGCCAGGACCGAATCGCTCATCGCCGTCGCGGGCCGGCTGTGGTTGTTGCCCGTCCCGACGAAGAGGAGGCCCCGCGCCTCGTCGACCGTCGGCGTGTTCCAGATGCTCGCGCCGGACGGGCCATGGATCTCCGTTCCGATCGAGGTCCGGCCGGAGAGCTTCGGCTCCTCCGTGATCGTCGGGGTGCGCCAGGCGAGGGCGCCGGTCTGCGCATCGAGCGCGACGACGGAGCCGCGATGGGTGCAACAGGGATAGGCCGGGTCCATCGCGTTGATGTCGTCGTTCGACGAGAGCGGAACGAACACGCGCCCGCCCGCCGCCGTCAGGGAGCCCGTGATCGCCGCGTTCGGATGCGGATCGGCGACCTGCTGCCAGATCAGCGCTCCCGTCTCCGCGTCGAGCGCGTACACGTTCGCCGCCCGATCGCCGAAGATCGCCCGCGCGCGGGGCGTCCCGTCGTCGCGCCGGGAGAGCTCGATCGTCACCGCGGAGCGGACCTCGGTCGCCGCCTTGAAATGCCAGCGCGTGCAGCCCGTCGCCTGGTCGAGGGCGTAGACCGAGCCGTTGTGGCTCCCGACGAAGAGCGCGCCCCCGGCCGCCGTCGCCTGGGACCGCAGCTGCGAGGATTCCGGAAACGCGACCACCCATTTCACCGCGAGCTTCGCCACCGCATCCCGCGCAATGCCCTGCCCGTCCGCCACCGAGCGCTGGTTGCGCAGCCCGTTGCCCCAGCTCGGATAGGCGACGTCGCTCCAGTCGAAGCGGTTCCGCTCCGGCGAGCAGCGCGGCGAGACCTCCATGTCCCGGACGCTCGCGGGCGAGTCGAAGGCGACGCCCGTGAAGAACTCGGCCACCGCCCGCCGGCTCGCGTCGTCGAGCGCGGCCCCCATGCGGCGCATGTTGCCCGCGGACAGCGCGTCGTAGACGAAGCCCGGCGGCCGGCCCCGGTTCTGCTCGAGCAGGGAAGAGAGGATCGGAAGCGCGTGGCAGACCGCGCAGTTTTCGGCGAACACCGCGGCGCCGAGGTCGTTCGCCCCAGGGACGACGGCCGGCGGCGGCGAGGAACGGTCGGCGCAGGCGGCGAGGAACGCGAGGCCGGCGAGCAGGACGACCGACTTCGAACGACGGAAGACGGAGACGACAGGGAAGCAGAAGGATCGAGAGGCGCTCGCATCGCGTCGCCCCGGGCAGATTCGGATCAAGTCATCTCCATGACGAGCGACGCGCTCGGGGCGGGAATCAGGCTCGCAGCTGGCGCCCCGGGCAGGAATCGAACCTGCGACCAACTGCTTAGAAGGCAGCTGCTCTATCCGCTGAGCTACCGGGGCGACGGGGCAGAAAGTAACGGAGAATCGGACGCTTGGCGGGGCAACGGGCCCCGGGCAGCGCGGCAGGCCCGCGGATCGCCGGCCCCGGGCATTCCCGCCCCTCTGCGGCGCCGCCGGACCTCTGCCTGGACCATCCCGTCGAAATGCTTGGCGTCACGAACGCCGGATCCTCGAACGCCGACCGCCCGGCGACGCCCGACGAGCGCCGCTGCGTTAGTTCACGCCCCGCCTGCGCCCCTCTCGATCCCGAGATACCCCGAGCAACTCCGAGCATTCCCTCGTCTGCGAAGTCCGCATCAAACCGAGGCCCCGGATTGAGCATCAAGCGACACGCTTCGCTCCCCGATCGGTCCTCGACGAAACGATTCCGGTCTTCACGCCCCGGCGCGCGAACCGGATCCCTACTCGGAGGTCTCGATGCAAGCCCGCTTCTCTCCCGGTCTCTTCCTCGCCGTCTTCCTCGTCCTCCCCGCGGCCGCCGTGGCCCAGGAGGAGGCCTCGACCGGCCTCATCGTGGCGGGCAGCGCCCAGATGGAGCTCGGGGGCAGCTTCCTCGACGAAGACAACGACGAGTCCGACGACGAAACCGACGACCAGAGCTATCCCTTCCTCGGCGGGACGGGCGCGATCTCGATCCCGATCTTCGACGCCTTCTCGGCCCAGGCCGACCTTTAGGGCGAGTACAACTTCACGTCCTCCTCCGACGACGACAACGTGACGGGCGATCTCGTGATGGGCGGCCATGCGAGCTGGCGCAATCCGGACGTCGGCCTGATCGGCTTGTTTGGCGGCTACGGACGCGGCTGGACCGAGCGGGAAAACGACGAGTCCAATGCGGGCTGGCTCGGCGTCGAGGGGCAGGCCTATTTCGGGCCGGCCACGCTCTATCTGCAGACGGCCTATGTGAACGGCGAGGTCGAGAATACGGAGGAGACCTTCAATCCGGCCTTCCTCGTGCGCGGCGTCGGCCGCTTCTTCCCGACCGCGGACCAGCGCATCGAGCTCGAGCTCTCCTTCACGCGGGCGGATGAGGTGATCGATGACGCCGACGACATGTCGGGGCTCGGCTGGGGCATCCGGTACGACCGACGGATCGTCGGGGCGCTACACGGCTACCTTAGCTATCGGGGCGCCCACTACGACACGTCGACCGAAGGCGAGGAGCTCACCGAGCACATCCCTTCGATCGGCCTCAGCTTCCTCTTCGGCGCAGAGAGCCTGCTGGTCAACGACCGGCGCGGTGCGACCCTCGACCAACCGGAGATCGCAATGCGCACGACGAGCTGGGCCGAGCCTCTCGACTAGCAAAGATCCCGCGTGGGCGGCGGTCCCCGGCGGCCGCCGCCCGCCCTCACGCCTGCTCGACGTCCATGCCGTCCATCTTCGCCAGCCGGACGATCAGATCCTCGACCCGCGAGCTGTAGCCCCACTCGTTGTCGTACCAGGCGACGACCTTCGCCATGCGCCCGTCGATGACCTGGGTCAGGGGCGCGTCGAAGATCGACGAGTGCGGGTTCCCGATGATGTCGGAGGAAACGATCGGGTCGGTCGTGTACTCGAGGATGCCGCGCATCGGCCCCTCGGCCGCCTGCTTCATGGCGGCATTGATCGACTCGACGCTCGCGTCGCGCTCGAGCTCGACGGTCAGATCGACGACGCTCCCGTCCGCGACCGGGACGCGCATCGCGAGCCCGTCGAGTCGGCCCTTCAGCGCGGGGATGACCTCCCCGATCGCCCGCGCCGCGCCGGTCGAGGTCGGCACGATGTTGGTCGCGGCGTTGCGCGAGCGGCGCAGGTCGTCTTTGTGGGGCGCGTCGATCAGGCGCTGGTCGGACGTGTAGGCGTGGACCGTGCTGAGCAGGCCGCGCTTCACGCCGAACGTGTCGTGCAGGACCTTGACGAGCGGGGCCGCGCAATTGGTCGTGCAGCTCGCGTTGCTGATGATGCGGGTGTCGACGTTCACGACGTGGTCGTTGACGCCCATCACGAGCGTCGCGTCGAGCCGATCCTTGCAGGGCACCGTCAGGATCACGCGGCGGGCGCCCGCAGCCAGATGTTGCTCGAGCTGCGCGAGCTTGCGGAACGCCCCCGTACTCTCGATCACGTAGTCGACCCCGAGCTCCTTCCAGGGGAGCTTCGACGGGTCCTTCTCCGACAGGATGAGGAAGGGATCGCCGTCGATGTTCATCGTCCCGTCGACGAGCTCGGCCTTGCCGGGGTAGCGGCCATGGATGCTGTCGAAGCGGAAGGCGTAGAGGAGCGCCGCAGGCGGGGCGACGTCGTTGATCGCGACGAGGTCGAAATGGCGCCGCAGCTTGGCGATCCGGGTGATGGTCCGGCCGATCCTGCCGAAGCCGTTGATCGCGATCCTGGGAATGCTCATCTGGGCTCTCCTCGGCCGTCGAAGGATCCTCAGCCTAGCGAAGATGGATAGGCGATCGGTCGATGCGGCAGGATTGCCCCCTGCAACGCCCGATTTCATGGACAGATTGGGGTCAACGGGTCATGATCCGGAAGAACGCGCGCCATCGCGCGGATCCGCAGATCGAGTCGCCTCGCAATGACGCATTTTGCCTCGAAGGACCTCCTCGGTGCGCTCGATGGGCTGCTGCCGGCGTCCATCGCGGATCAGTCGGACGTGCTGACCCTGAATCGCGCCCGGACCCTGACGCTGGTCGTCCTGGGCGCGGTGGTCTTCGCGATCCTGAGCGCCGCCTACCATTGGGGCACGGGCAACGCAACGCGGTGCCTCTTCAACCTCGCCTGTACGCCGCTCGCCCTGCTCGTCCTCTGGTCGCTCCATCGTCCGGGTCGCGCCCCGGCGACCGCGCCGAGGGATCCCGCCCGGGCCGTCCGCAGGGCCCTCTTCCTCTTCCTCTCGCTGCTGCTCTTGGCCTTGTCGGGCGGTCCCTTCCTGTCGCAGGACGGCTTCGGCGTCCCCGTCGCGCTGGCGGTCGTGCCCTTCCTCGCGGCATCGATCGGCGGGCTCGCGGTCGGCTGGGCCTGGACCGCGGTCACGCTCTCGGTGCTTTGTGTCATGGCGATCGGTGTTTCCCCGGATCCCGCAAGGGGACTCGTCGCCTGGAATACCGTGATCGTGGCCGGTGTCGTCGGAATCGGGGGATGTCTGGCCGAGATGGCGCGGGCCCAGGCCCGGCGGGACGCCGACAGCTCGAGCCGCGAGGCCTCCGGGCTCGCCCGCTCGCGGGACGAGAAAGAGGCCGAGCTCCGCGCGAGTCGCGACCTGCTGTCCCATGCCTTCCGGCGCATGCCGGCGATGCTGATCCTCAGCGAGCTCGCCACGGGGCGGATCGTCGACGTCAACGAATGCTTCGAGCGGCTCTCGGGCTGGACGCTCGCCGAGGTCCGGGGGCGTACGCTCTCGGAGCTGAAGGCCTGGGGCTCGGTCGAGGACCGTCAGCGACTGCTGACGACGATGCTCGACCGCGGGCAGACCCTCGACGTCGAGATCCTGATGCGTACGAAGTCGGGGGGCGAGATCTGGCTGCTCGCCGCGGCGGACATTCTCGAAATGAATGGATCGCAGCTCGTCCTCGCCCAGGGCGTCGACATCACCGACCGCAAGCGCGCCGAGCAGGCCCTCGCCCGATCGCGCCAGCTCCTCGAGGACCGGGTCGTCGAGCGGAGCGAGCGGCTCCGCGCCTCCCAGCTCGAGCTCCGCCGCCAGCGCCAGCTCGCCTCGATCGGCACCCTCGCCGCCGGCGTCGCCCACCAGATCAACAACCCGATCGCGTCGATCATGGCCTCGGCCGAGTACGCGCTGCTCGCCGCTCCGGAGGCGGTCGACGGCGGCGGGGACATCCGCGACCAGGCGCTGCGATCGGTGATCGCGGAGGCGATGCGCTGCGGACAGATCGTGAAGAACGTGCTGCGCTTCGCGCGCCAGCAGCCGACCGCTCGCTGGGTCGAGGACCTCGTCCCGCTCGTGCGCCGGACCGCGGCGATCTGCCAGGGCTACGTCGTGGACCAGGGAGGCCAGCTCCGGATCGACGCGGGCGATGGCTCGCTCTCGGCGCTCGTGAGTCCGATCGAGATCGAGCAGGTGCTGGTCAACCTGATCCGGAATGCCGCGGAGTCCCTCGACGGCGGGGGCGTCGTCCGCGTCGGCGTCTATTCTCGCGATCAATGGGTCGAGATCGCCATCGACGACGAGGGGCGCGGGATTCCTCTCGAGCGCCTCGAGCATCTCTTCGAGCCCTTCTATACGACGCGTGTCCACCAGGGCGGCACCGGCCTCGGCCTCTCCTTCGCCCACGGCGTCGTCGTCGACCACGGCGG
>JBIPOQ010000174.1:0-7311 GCA_044379055.1 Myxococcota bacterium | reverse complement strand
TCACGGCGCGCTCGAGCGCCTCGGCCGCGAGCTCGTACTCGGCGAGGTAGAAGAAGCGGGTGAAGCCGATGTAGAAGTGGTTCCGCCAATCGTCCGGATGATGCTCGGTCGCACGCTGGAGCAGGCGGATCGCCTCGCGGACCTGGGCCTCGTCGTGGGTCAGCCAGATGGCGGCGAATCGATAGGGGTGGTCGACCTGGGGGTTCAGCGTCGTGACGACGTCGACGAGCTTGCCGAGGTGCTCCGCCCGATCGTGATCGACGGACTCGACGCCGCCGACGACCTGGACCGCCTTCAGCCAGTAGAAGTCGGCGACGAGCGCATCGAAGCCGAGGGCGAGCGCCCGAACCTGCTTCGGATCGGGCACGAAGCCCGGTCCCTGATCCGCAGGTCGCGCGATCGGCAGCTGCGCGTGTGCCCACCCGACGCAGCCGACGGATGCGACGAGCAGCCCGATCTGCATCCACTTTTTCGACAACTCGTGCCCCTTCTCACGCAGTCGAACGGCGCGGGCGCTGGGTGGATTCCGGCGGCCCGACGCCGAGAGGGTCCGGATCGCTCTAGAAATCGTCCGCGAGGGTCACGCGGGCGACCTCGTCGAACACGCGTGCTCCGCCCCCGTCGATCGGCGCCGACAGGCCGAGGACGCCCGACTCGCAATAGTTTCCGGCCGGGTCGGGATGGGAAAAGATCAACGCCGACATCGTGCCGTCGGCATCGAGATCGCCATAGGCGGTCGCCGTGAAGCAGGCCTCGACGCAGGTGCAGGTGCCGGTCCCCGGATCCGCCGGCGTCGCCGTGTCGTAGTCGAAGAAGACGTCGCCATCCGGCACCCAGCCGACGGAAGCGAAGGACGTGCCGATCGCCGCCTTGCTGCGCTTCACGTTCGTCGGGTTGACGCCGAGCGCCGTCGACGGCTGCACCGTGACCGGAACGAAGTCGTTGAACTCGGCGAAGTAGGACTTCTGCGACTTGGCGAGCGCGGCCAGATTCGCGTAGGCCTCGGTCCGCTTCGAGGAGAGCTGGTAGTTGATGAACGACGGAATCGCGGCCGCGGCCAGGATCCCGAGAATCGCCACGACGATCATCAGCTCGATCAACGTGAAACCCTGGGTTCGCTTCACGGAATTTCCCGACATTGAATTCTCCCTGTGGGGTCGTCCGCCCCTTCGCGGATCGTCCCGCCACGCCCGTCCGAGGGGGACGAGAGCAACCCGCGTGCCAGCCGACACACAATGCGATGCCCATCGGCAAGAGATTTCGCACCCTTGAGGCATTGCTCCGGGTTCCGCGAGCGGGCCCCGCTCGACCCGCGACGCGGTGCGGCGTGACCCCCGCCACGAGGCAACGAAAAGTGTTCGGGAGCGACGAAATGGGGCACCTCGCCCCCTGCCCCTTCCGTCCCGGAGAAAGTCGCCCGAGCGGTCGGGAAGAGTCCGCCCCTCGGGTTGACAGGCTCGTCGGGGCGCGGCTAGTCTCGCGCGCCTTCGCGGTGCGCTCCCATCGTCTAGTGGCCTAGGACGCGGCCCTCTCAAGGCTGAAACACGGGTTCGAGTCCCGTTGGGAGCACCATGAACCCTTCCCCCGTCGACCTTCCGCTGCGCCGGTCCGGGGGCCCTGCCCGATCGGCACGAGGGCTCCGCCCGGCATGAGCAGCGAGCTCGCCTTCGCCTTCCTGGACTGCGAGTTCGGAGGTCTCGACGTCGATCAGCACGACCTGACCGAGGTCGGCCTGATCCTGACCGACGCGCGCCTGAACGAGCTCGCGACGGGTCACTGGCGGGTGCGTGCCCGCCCCGAGCGGATCACGCCCGAGGCCGCGGCGATCTTCGGCTACGACCCGGCGCTCTGGGCGGAGGCGCCCGGGCTCCGGCAGGTGCTCGACGAGATCGGTGCGCTGCTGCCGCGCGACCGGAAGGTCGTGCCGGCGGGTCAGAACGTCCGGATGGACGTCCTCTTCCTCGAGCGCGCGTTCCGCAGCTGCGGCGTGGCCTACCCCTTCGACTATCACGTGCTCGACCTGGCGACGCTCTACTACGCCTGGTCGCTGGTCGCGGGCGAGCCGGCCCGCTCGATCTCGCTGCGTCAGGCAGCGACGACGGCGGGGCTGCTCGGCGAAGGCGGGGTCGCCCACCGCGCGCTCGAAGACGCCCGGCTGACGCTCGAATGCTTCCGCCACTACATCGCGCGCCTCGCCCCGCGCGAGCCCGCCGAGCTCCCCGAACCGACCCCCTGAAGCCCGGAGCGACCGACGCATCCGCGCCTCAAGCGAGTCGGATGCGCCATTTCTGGAGCGCCCGTCGATCGACGGCCGCGAGCCGAGCCGCGGCCCAGCGCCCGCGCCGCGTCGAGACGTCGAACACGAAGGCCGACGCGAAGTCGATCAGGACGGGCCGGCCATCGGCGCCCGCGAGCAGATTGCTGCGGTGGCGCAGATCGAGATGGACGACACCGCGTCGATGCATCTCGCCGACGGCGGACTCGAGCTCCGCGACGAAGCCGGGCGGAAGACGACCCGCGAGGCGCCGGGACAGGAACTCGCCCGGCCGGTACTCGAGCACGATGGCCCTGGGATCGACCCAACCGAGAAAGCGCGGAACGGCGGCCAACCCCGCGAGCCGACGATAGGCGCGCGCCTCCCGCCGAAGCAGCCAGGGGCCGAGCGCTCCACGAACGAAGCCTCCCCGCGGCGCGAAGTCCTTGACGACGACGGGGCCCGTGTCCGTGTCGACGAGCAGCACGTCGGGATTGCCCGGTCCGCCGTGGGAAAGGACCGCCCGGGTCCGGCTCGCGATCCGCTCGCGCGTGAGCCCACCCTCCCCGCGGTCCAGCCCGCTCACGCGTCGCCCCAGATCGCGCGCAGCCCGAACAGCAGAAATACCGCCCCGATCGCGATCAACGTCCCGAGCTCGTTGTTATCCGAATAACGCGCGAGCTGCCAGGTCGCGCGCGGGGGCTCGCCCGGCGCGGTCCATGCGGTCCAGCGCGGCCAGAGCGGGGGGACCGCCGCGCGATAGCGTTCGTAGGCCTCACCGTAGAGCGCCGTGAGGCGTGCGCCCTCGACGCGATCCTTGCGCGGGAAATAGTGCAATGCGAACCAGGGCCAGACCACGGCGAGCAGCGCGAGGCTCGCGACGCCGCCCAGCAGCAGTGCGAAGCCCGTCGCGACGAGCAGCGTCCCGAGATAGAGCGGATGCCGGAGGTGGGCGTAGGGACCGGTCGTCGTCAGCGCGTCGTTCTTGACGAGATGGCCGGCGCCCCAGCTGCGCAGCGCGGCGCCGACGAGGATCGGCGGTCCCCCGAGCAGGAAACCCGCGAGCGGCGGCTCCCGATAGACGACGATCGCGAGGCCGACCAGGATGTACGGGAGGTAACGCGGCCTGAAATTCTTCAGGCGGATCGGATTCCGCATCGTCCGCCCTCCTCGAGACCGCCGGATCGGCGGACGCGGATGGATCGCACAACCGCGGCCAGGGAGCGAGAGCCGGAATCGCGTACGGAGAGAGCGAGCGGTCAGTGGCCCCGGGTTCGAGCGGCGCGCCCGTCGCGCACCATGTCCCAGAGCAGATCCGAGAGCTGCTGGCGGAACGCGGGGTCCGCGGGCACGGGATCGAGATCCGCCGCCAGGAACTCGAGCAGCTCGAGCTCGTCGATCTCCTCGGCCATGCCCTGGCCCACGTCCGAAAACGGATCGCCGAGGATTCCAATCGAATCGCCGCTCACGCTCCCCGCTCCCAGGACCTTGACCGTCATCGCGAAGGCACGCCCCATCCCCCCGCGACGCCCCCCTCGAACAGTCGCTCGAGGGGTCGCTGCGGATTCCCAGAAGAGTGGAGTCTCGCGGCCGCATGTGTCAGAAACTCGACGGCGGAATTGTTTTTCATGCACGCCCCGGGGCCATCAGCGGATCTCCTCGCCCGAGGTTCCGGCGCCGGGCGACTCGAGACCGCGCACGACGAGGTCGACCCAGGCCTCGCCGCTTCGCCGCAGGGCCTCGCCGGCAGGCATCCGGGCACAGATCCCGAAGAGGCTGGTCGCGAACACGGCGGCGAGCTGCTCGACGGGCAGGCTCGAGCGGAACTGGCCGCGAGCCCGCGCGGCGTCGAGCTGCCGAGCGAGGGCGTCGACGAGGTTCGGGATGTTGCCGGTCGGATCCGAGAGGTCATGGGGACGCCGGACGTGGAGGGAGAGCATTTCGGCGAGGAGCCCGGTCTCGCCGACCCTCCCGTGCTCGTCCGTGATGGCTTCGGTCACGCGCGTGAGGAGCTCGCGCAGGGAAGGCGCAGCCGCGCCGACGATCTCGATCCGCCGCGCGATCCGAGCGCTGACCCGCGCCGCGAGCTCGAGCAGGACGTCGTCCTTGGTCGGGAAGTGGAAGTAGAAGGTGCCGCGCGCCACGCCGGCCGCGCGGGCGATCCGATCGACCTGCGCCGCGGCGACGCCCACGGCGCGGAATTCCTCGAGGGCGACGGCGAAGATCCGCTCGCGGGTATCGAGTCGCTGGCGGGCACGGGAGCCTCGGGCATGAGGCGCCCCCATCACTCCGCTGCTGCGCTCGGCCCAGGTCGTCGTCGTGAGGCCCCCCTCGCCTCGCACGAATACGCCATCGACTGACATGTGTCAAAGCGTGGCTGGAGCCGCCCGCAACTCGCAGCTCACCCGCCAAGCCAACGAGAGATCAGGGGAATTCCGGAGGCAAGAGCGCGTCATCCTGCGAGCGCGAGGCCGCCGGCGGCCCCGGGGGCAACGCCGGCGGCGCAGAGGACTTCGCTAGCTCTGGAGCAGCCCCTCGAGACCGGGCGTGCCTTCCGAGATGGCGCGGCGCATCCGGTAGAGGTTCGCCTTGACCGCGTCCTCGCTCTTGCCGAGCGCGAGCGCGATCGCCCGGATGGGCTGTCGGCGCAGGTGCTTGAGGTGGAAGATCCGGCGCTGGAGCGGCGTGAGCTCGTTCTCGATCACCGACTCGCATCGCCCGAGCATCCGTCGCGCATCGACGGCCTCGTCGGCCATCGGGCTGCCCGACGCGACGTCGAGGGCGCCGCCCTCCTCGAGGGGCTCGAGCCGCGGCCGCGGCCGGCGGAAACGACGATTGACCTTGTTGCGCGTCACGCCAAAGATCCAGACGAGCAGCGTCGACTCGCCCTTGAACGAGCCGAGCGCGGTCATCAGGGTCATGAAGACCTCCTGCGCCACATCCTCGGCCTCGCCCGGATCGGAGAGCCGCTTCAGCGCGAAGCGATACACGCGCGGGAAGTAGGTCTCGTAGAGGAGATCGAAATGCGCACGGCTTCCGGCGAGGATCTGATCGACGAGCTCTTGATCGGAGACCCAGAGCCGCTCTTCGCCGCGATCCGGGTCGGTCTGGCGGGCAGCGGGGGAGCGCCCCGTTCCCGGCCGTGCGACACGGGCGGCCTCGCCCCCCCAGGGCATCGCGCTCGGCGCGGCGACGGCCTGGTCTGCCGCATCCGAGGGCTCCTCGGCGTGCTGCACGGAAATCCGGTCCTGAAAATGGTCGTCCTGGTCACCCACGGCGCGTTCCTCGATTCCAGCGTCGCCGAAATCACGAGCGGGGGCGGCATCCGAAGAATCGGATACGACAGATCCGGTTTCCCTGAGACGACTTCGCCTGGTCGGGTGGGGCCCTGAATCCCACCCGGCGCTGCCGTCCTACCGAATCGACCCGCTCGAACTCGTCGAGCTCTTGGCTTTTCGAAAGTCATCCCGGCCATCCGGGTTGGCGAATCAAGGAGCAATCCACGTGCCAGCCCTCCAGGGGCGGCAAATGTCAACGTAAGTCCTTGAAAAGATTGCAATGTGAGCCCGAGCACAGCCGAGAGCCCCCGGCGGTCCGCGCGGGGAATCGTGGAATAGTTTTTCCCATTCCTGGACGGATTTTCCCCACGCCGATCGGCGCGCCCCGTCCCGACCCGGCTCGTCCCGAGTCCGGCCTCAGACCTTCCCGGGAACGACCCACCATCTCCCGCTGCGCCACTGCCACTCGTCGGTGCGCAGGACGCTGGCGTTCCACCAGCGCAGCGGCAGGTCGTTGCGCCCAACGAAGCGCAGCGAGAGCTTGAGCACCCCGTCCGCCGTCGACGACAGCCCGAGCAGCTCGATCCGCGTCGGCTGGTTGTTGCGGATGTTGCCGCGATCGAGGACGTCGACGAGCGACGCATAGTAGTCGGAATAGGCCGCGACCGACGGGAAGAACTGGCGCACGCTGGGGTCGTCGAAGGTCGCCCGGGAGTTGAACCGCCGGCTCGCGATCCGCTCGTAGAAGACCTGCGAGAGCGGAAAGAAGGACTCCTGCGCTGCCACCGGCAGACCGGCCAGCGCGAGATCTCGCTCGTCGCGGGGAACGGACGCGCCCCAGGGAGCCCCTGTGCCCCCCGTGGCGCAGCCGGAAACGAGCGCCACGAGGAGACCGACGAGGACGCCCGAACGGAGTCCCGGGCCGAGGAGCCGTCGCACGACGGATCGTCGGCCCGATCCGTCCTCCCCGGATCGCGGCCGCCGCCCGGCGTGCCTGCTCACCGCTTCGCCCCGCCGAGCACCACCGCCGCCTGGGCCGCCGCGAGGCGGGCGAGCGGCACGCGGTAGGGCGAGCACGAGACGTAGTCGAGCCCGACCTTCGCGAAGAAGCGCACGCTCGCCGGATCGCCGCCATGCTCGCCGCAGACGCCGACCTTCAGGTCCGGCCGCGTCTTGCGCCCGAGCTCGACGCCGAGCTTCACGAGCTGTCCGATGCCCTCCTCGTCGATCGACACGAAGGGATCCGCCGGGATCAATCCGCCGTCGACGTAGGCCGGCAGGAAGTTCCCCGCATCGTCGCGCGAGAGCGCGTAGCCCATCTGGGTCAGGTCGTTCGTCCCGAACGAGAAGAAATCCGCGTGGACCGCGATCTCGTCCGCCGTGAGAGCGGCGCGAGGCACCTCGATCATCGTCCCGATCGTCGGCCGCACCCGGGTCCCCGGGAATTCCGCGCGCACCTCGGCGACGACCTTCTCGGCGAGCTTGCGCAGGCGCTCGAGCTCCCGCGCATGGGCGACGAGCGGGATCATGATCTCGGGCTTGACCTTGACGCCCTCCGCGGCGACGCGGCAGGCGGCCTCCGTGATCGCGCGAACCTGCATCGCGTAGATCTCGGGGAACGTGATGCCGAGGCGACAGCCCCGGTGGCCGAGCATCGGATTGAACTCGTGCAGGCTCTCGAGCTTGTGGCGCACGTCGCCCACGGACCGACCGAGGGCACTCGCGACGGCCTGGATGTCCTCGTCAGTATGCGGCAGGAACTCGTGGAGCGGCGGATCG
>JBIPOQ010000173.1:0-7384 GCA_044379055.1 Myxococcota bacterium | reverse complement strand
CGCGCGAGCGACGCGACGTCGCGGCCGATCAGCGCCGCGTGCGTCTTCGTCTCGGCGACGACGAACTTCTCCCAGACGACGGGCGGCTTCACGTCCGGCACCTGGCGCACCGCCTCGGCCCGCCATTTCGGATCACGGTAGAAGCGCGGGAACTCCGAGGGTGGATGGCCCAGCAGCTCGAGGAAGATCGGCACGGTCCGGAAGTAGTAGGGGTTGTCCATCCGGAACTGCAGCTTGAGCGGCAGACAGGTGATCTGCGGATGCACGTCGGCACCGCGGGCGAGCCCTTCGGCGTGCTCCTTCATCATCTGCCGGTAGTCGCGCTCGGGGTAGGTCGAGAGCATCGGCGTCCAGGAGAGCGGACGACCGATCCTCGGCTGGATCTCGTAGCTGTCCCGCCAGGAGACCGGCACGCCCGGGGCATAGGACACGGCGCCGTAACCGAGCTCGCCGAGCACGCTCGCCAGCGCGACGAACTCGTCCTTCGTTCCATTGCGCGAGGGCACGGGGAGCCCGCGGTCGCCGCGGTGGTTCGCCGAGAAGCTCGACGCGAAACCGACCGCGCCGGCCCGCATGCTGTCCGCCACGACCTCGCGCATGCGCGCGATCTCGTCCGCCGTCGCCTCGCGCTCGTAGCCCGCATCGCCCATCACGAAGAGGCGGACGGGGCTGTGGCCCACATAACAGCCGTAGTTGAGGATCGTGCCGCGGCGCTCGATCAGCGCGAGATACTCCCCGAAGGTCTCGAAGCGCCAGTCGATCCCGGCGTCGAGCATCTTCTCCGACATGTCCTCGACGGCCTGGAGCGTGCGGACGATGGCCTTGCGCTGGGCGGGTCGCGTCGGCGCGAGGGAGAAGCCGCAGTTGCCGGCGATGACGGACGTGACGCCGTGCCAGCAGGAGGACGTCAGCCCCGGGTCCCAGAAGACCTGGGCGTCGTAATGGGTATGGATGTCGAAGAAGCCCGGCGCCACGACGCGGCCGCGGGCGTCGACCACCCGCTCGCCCTCGAGACCCGAGCCGATCGCCACGATGCGACCGCCCTGGACGGCGACGTCCGCCTCGCGTCCGGGCACCCCCGTGCCGTCGACGACGAGCCCGCCCCGGATCACGAGATCTGCGCGCATGCTCACCACTTCTCCGGGTCCGCGACGACCGCCGCCGGCACCGGATGTCGGAAGAGCTTCGCGGCATTTCGCCAGGCGACCTTCTCGGCGTCGGCGCGGGGAAGCTTCGAGAGGTGCTTCCAGACGACGGCCTGCGAGTCGGGCCAGGTCCCGTCGAGATGGGGATAGTCGGTCTCGAGGGTCACGTGATCCGCCCCGATGTGCGAGAGCACGTCGAAGGCCGCCGCCTCCTCCAGCGAGCAGAACCAGAAGTTGCGCTGCAGGACCTCGCGCGGCGTCAGCTCGATGCCCTCCCAGGTCCCGTAGATCGCCTGGTACTTGCCGACGTGGTCGAGACGGTCCATCAGCCCCGCGACCCAGCCGACCCCGCCCTCGGACAGACAGATTTTGATGTTCGGGAAGCGCACCGGGATCTTCGAATAGAGCCAGTCGACCGCCGAGAACATCGCGTAGCCGAAGAAGAGGACGCCGATGCAGTCGCCGGGGGCGTCGCTCGAGGTGTTGGGCGTCGAGCCCGAGGAGCCGACGTGCAGGCAGACGACGGTGTCCGTCTCCTCACAGGCCGCGAGCAGCGGATCCCAGTAGCCGGTATGGATCGAGGGCAGGCCGAGGGGCTCGGGATTCTCGCTGAACGAGATCGCCTTGAAGCCGCGGGCCGCGTTGCGGCGAACCTCCTCCGCCGCGAGCTTCGGATCGAGCAGCCAGGGAATCTGACAGGGAATGAAGCGATCCGGATAGGCCCCGGCCCAGGCCTCGAGATGCCAGTCGTTGAAGGCGCGGACCGTCGCGAGGGCGAGCTCCGGATCCTTCACGCCGAGCTGGAGGCGATGGCCGCAGAAGCCCGCCATCGCCGACGGGAAGCAGACCGAGGCGTAGACGCCGTCGAGGTCCATGTCGTGGATCCGCGCATGAACGTCGAAGGAGGCCCTCCGCATCTCGTCGAATAGCACGGGCTCGTACGAGCATTCCTCGATCGGCCTTCCGGCGACTGCGGCGAGCCCGATCTGCGGATTGAGCTTGCCGTCGTAGAGCCAGGCCTGGCCGCCGCTCGGATTCTCGACGACCCGCGGCGCCTCCGCGGCGAACTTCTTCGGCAGCCGGCCTTCGAAGAGCTCGGCCGGCTCGACGAGATGATCGTCGGTCGAGATGATGGGCAGGTGGCGCTTCGCCCGCGGCGGATCCGGGAGCAGCGTCACCTTCTCGGGCTTCTTCCCGCGCATGAAGCCCGCGCGCGTCTCCATCTCCTCGAGCTTGATCCCGGCCACGGCCGCCCCCTCTTCTTCCGGTCGAGCCGCGCGATGATGCCGCCCAGCGATCCGGCCGATCCACGACGCCCCCGGCCGTTCCGGCCGTCCTCCCGCCCGATCGCGACTACCGCGAAGCGGGCTTCAGCGACCATCCCGGCAGCAGACCGAGCTCGCTGCAGAGCTCCTGGCCCTGGACCGTGGTGCCGTTCAGCTTCGCCGCGTCGGGCGACTCGAGCAGCCAGCGCACGACCTTCCCGATCACCGCGGACGGCGCCCCGGTCGAGGCGTCGAAGCCGAAGGCCGCCATGTCCTGGGCGATCCGCTCGGTCGCGATGAAGCCGGGCTGGATGTTGTACGCCCGCACGCCGACCTCGCGCATCTCGGCCGCGAGCACGCCGGCGATGCGGTGGAGCGCGCCCTTGCTGAACCCGTAGCCGAGGCCCCAGCCGCCCTTGCCCGCCGGCTCCGGCGGATCCTCGTAGGCGACGGTCGAGGTGATGTTGATGACGGTCCCCTGCTTGCGCTTCACCATCTGCGGCACGATCGCCTTGATCAGCACGACCGGCGCGAGGGCGTTCGCCTCGAGGTGGTCGCGCAGGACGCGGATGGGGGTATCGAGGATCAGGTCCATGTGGCCCGGGCCGATGTAGCGACCGTTGTTGACCAGGACGTCGATGTGGCCCCACGCCGCGAGCACCGCATCGGCGGCGGAGACCAGCGAGGGATGATCGAGCAGGTCGGCGGGCACCGTCAGGCAGCGGCGACCGGCGGCCTCGATCTGGGAGGCGGTCGAGTCGAGAGAGCCCGGCAGCGGCGTCGTGTCCGATCGCTTGAGGGTCGAGCTGTGCTCGCGGGACTCGCCTTCGTGGACGGTCCGCGCGGTGATCGCGACGTCGAAGCCGGCCGCCGCGAGCTCGACGGCGATCGACTTGCCGATCCCGCGACTCGCGCCCGTCACGAAGGCGATCTTGCGGGAGCTCTCGGATCCTCGGGCGGCGGTCGACACGCTGGCACTCCGCTCTCGACCCCTGGAATCCGTCGAAGGGGAGCGGGACGGAGGGGGAGAGTCGACCCGACGCTAACGACGGGGGCTCGGCGTCGCAAGCCGGCAGTCCGGTGCGAGCGCCCGCGCGAGACCGGGGCCGAAGCAGCCGAATCGAGTCGCGGCGAGCTGCTCCGGCGCGCGCGCGGGGCGCGCTACGCTCGGCCGAACTAACCCACGAGGCCGCGCCATGCTCTCGGACGAACGTCAGATCCTGAATCTCCTGCACCTCTACTGCGAGCTGCAGGATGCCGCCGACTTCGCGGGGGTCTCCGAGCTGTTCCGGCATTCGGGCTACCGCGTGAAGGGCGGCCAGTCGCTCCACGGCTACGACGAGGTCTACGCGCTGAAGACCCGACACGACAAGATCCACGAAGACGGCACGCTGCGGACCAAGCACGTCACGACGAACACGATCCTCGAGATCGACCCCGACGGTCGCACCGCCCGGACGCGCTCGTACTTCACGGTCTACCAGGGTACGCCGGCCCTGCCGCTGCAGTGCGTGATCGCCGGCCGCTACCACGACACCTTCGAGAAGGTCGACGGCGAGTGGCGCTTCCAGGACCGGTACATCCTCGGGGACCTGCAGGGCGATCTCAGCCACCACCTGCGCGACAACCCGATCGCGAACCGCTGATCCCACCCGGGCGAGGAACGAGCATGCAGACGGATCCGACGACGACTGCGACGACGAGGACGACGACGATGAAGCTCGAATCGACGACCCCGCGCGCCCTCTTCGTCGTCTTCGCGAATCCGACGCCCGAACACGAGACCGAGTTCAATCGCTGGTACGACGAGGTCCACGGTCCCGACGCCCTTGCCAATGGCTCCTTCACCGCGCTGCACCGCTTTCGCGCCACGGGCCCGGGCTACCGCGGCACCCCCTACCTCGCGCTCTGGGAGGCGCCCTACGACTCCGAAGCCGAGGCCTGGGCCTACATCGGGCCCCGCGCGCAGGCGCTGCGCGAGGCCGGACGCGCGGGCGGTGAGATCGCCTCGGTCCGTTATGCGCTGATGCTGGTCGCCGCGTCGATGGAGCACGGCCCGGGCCTCGACTCGGTCGGCGTCCTCGTCACGCTCCAGAACGACTGGCGCGACACGGCCTCTGCCCCCCCGGCGCGGACCTGGTGGCATGCCCTTCCGTCCGCGGCGGTGAAGGCCCCGGTTCGATGGCTCGTCACGAGCGATGCGGCCGGCCGGGGCGCGGGCCACCACCTCGCGATCCTGGCCTACCCCGACGGGCCGAGCGCGGTCGAAGGCGGCCGCGGATCCGGTCCCGAAGGCCGCGTTCCGGCCCGAGCGACCGCCGCCGGGATGTCCCCGCTCCCGCCCTACCACACGATCTTCGGCACGACCGTCGGCACCGACGAGACGAACGTCCCGCGATCTCCCGTCTGGCGGATGACCTGGGAGCCCGTGATCAGCCAGCGCGCCTGAGACGACGCGGAGCCCCTCGGCCCCGCCCTACTTCGCGGCGCTCGCCTGCCCGCCCGAGCGGGCGAGCCGGATCGCCTCGGCGATCGGGAGTCGCGTGACGCGCGGCAGCGGCAGCTTCGTATCCCGCTCGCCCACCCAGCGGAACGTCATGAAGCCGCGGCGATGCCCCGCCGTCTCGAGGTAGTTCGGATGGTCGGTCCGCGCCTGGGCGATCACGAAGCGGACCTTGCCATCCGGGTCGACGGTGACGTCGTCGTGGGTCCGCGAGGTCTTGCGCTGCGCGTAGTCGACCGACTCGTGCCAGGGGTTCTCGATCGCGAAGTTCCAGTAGCGGACGGCGAGTCGATCGACCTCGACGACGAGCGCCTCCTGCTCCTCGATCTCGTAGGTCCCGATCAGGTAGAGGTTGTCGATGCTGCTGATGTCGGCCCCGAAATCGTCGCTGTTGAGGCGCATGAAGGCGTTCACCGAGTCGCCGAGGCCCGGCGTCACGTAGCGGTGCAGCCGCCCGAGGCCGTTCATCGCCGAGAGCGTCATGCGGATGCCGTGGGCGACCTCGGCGTCGGTCGAGGGCGGGAGCGGGTCGAGGGGCTTCCGGCCGACGACCTCGACCTGATAGGTCGCGGGCGCTTCGGTCGCGCGATCGCCGAAATACTGGCGCACGAGGACCGAGCCGTCGCCCGGCTCGGTCTTGATCCAGACGCCGGGAAGGGACGGCTTCTTCGCGGTCAGCCAGAGCGTGAAGTTGCCTCGGGCGTCGAGCTCGAGGTCCCGCTCGTTCACGTAGCCGAGGGCGCGACTCCGGCCGTCGGCGCCGCGGAGCAGCACGGTGAAGGAGAGATGGTCGAGGGTCCCGCGATTCCCGCTGATGCGATAGTCGAAGGCGCTGTTCCAGGCGAAGTTGTCGTACTCGGCGTTCGGATTGTCTCCACCGATCTTGCGCCGCGGCGTGTCCATGCGCGCGAAATGCGGTGCGCGCGGGTAGCCGTCGCCCGAGACGTCCTGGGACATCGCGAGGGTGCGAAGCAGGAAGCGCATGCCCTCGGACGCCTCGCGCTCGGACGCCGCGTCGGCGAGGATCATGTTTCGCATCTCGCCCATCGTCGCCATCAGCTGATCGAAGGCCTTCACGCTCTCGAGCTGCTCGAATCGCGCCGACGACGCGTCCTGCGCCCCCGCCTGCTCGGCCGCGACGACGCCGGCCACGCCCCACGACGAGACGATCGCGGCGATCGACGCGAGCCAACACTTCCCCGAGCCGGATCGTCCTCGCATGATTCCTCCTTCGAGCGCAGGGCTCGCCCGCGATGCTACGCGACGGGCGCCCCATTGCCAGCGTGCGATCCCGGGGCGAAGCTCGTCCGGGAAGCCGATCAGGAAGAGAGATGACGCAGCCCACAGACGATCCCCTTCGCGCGAGCCTCGAGCCGTGGATCGGCAAGCCGATGAGCAGCGGTGGCCCGTCGATCGCGCCGGATCCCGTCAACCTGCCGATGATCCGACATTGGGTCGACGCCCTCGACGACCACAATCCGATCTACCTCGACGAGGCGAAGGCGCGCGCGAGCCGCTTCGGCGGTCTCGTCGCCCCGCCCGCGATGCTGCAGACCTGGACGATGGGACGCCCGCGCCTCGAAGGCATCGCCGAGCGCGGCGGATCCTCGAGCGAGATGGATCCGGAGAGCCCCTTCGCCGCGCTCGCGAAGAGCGGCCTCTCCGGGACGCTCGCGACGAACTCCGAGCTCGAGTTCCTCCGCTACCTGCGACCGGGCGACCAGCTCCATTCGACCTCTGCGCTCGAGTCGATCTCCACACGCAAGACGACCGGCCTCGGCTCGGGCTACTTCGTGACCTGGATGACGAGCTATTTCGCGGACGGCGACGAGCTCGTCGGACGCCAGCGCTTTCGCATCTTCAAGTTCGCGCCGGGAACCGCCATCGCGAGCGCCCCGAGCGACACGACGGCGTCGACGCCTCCGTCGTCCGCTCCGAACGCGACGCCCGCGCGCGAAGCGCCGCAGGGCGAGACCCTGCCGCCCTTCGCCCTCCCCGTGACGACGACCCGCATCGTGGCCGGCGCGATCGCGACGCGGGACTTCATGCCGGTCCACCACGACCGCGACTACGCCCGAAAGCAGGGCGCGCCCGACGTCTTCATGAACATCCTGACGACGAACGGCTACGTCGCGCGCTATGTGACCGATTGGGCGGGGAGCGAGGCCCGCCTGCGGAGCATCAAGATCCGCCTCGGCGGGCCGGCGACGCCGGGCACGACGCTGCGCTTCGACGGCGCGGTGACGACGCGCTCGCGCGTCGGCGACGAGGTCGCCCTCGAGGTGGCGCTGCGCGCCGTCAACGAGCTCGGCGTCCACGCGAGCGGGACCGTCGAGCTGACGCTACCCGCCGGCTGAAGAGAACCAGGAGAGGAGCGCACATGAAGGGTTGGGTCGTCCGGGACAAGGGCTTGCCGAAGGACGTCTTCCACTGGGAGGACTTCCCCGAGCCGACCCACGCAGCGATGGCGA
>JBIPOQ010000172.1:0-7388 GCA_044379055.1 Myxococcota bacterium | reverse complement strand
GCGAGGCTCGACGTATCCCGCAGCGGGAAATCCTTCGACTCGAGCAGGTCGAAGGCCATCGTCGGGACGCCGACGAACTGCGTCACCCGCTCGCGCTCGATCAGCTCGAGCGCCCGTTCGGGGCTCCACTTGTACATCATGACGAGCTTGAAGCCGTTCAGGAACGACGAGAGCATGACGGGGACGAGGCCCGTCACGTGGAAGAGCGGCACGACGAGGATGAAGCAGGGCGGATACGGGCTCGGCTCCTTCGGCGGCTGCGTCATCGCGCCGACGATCGCGCGACAGGCGAAGGCCCGGAGCGCGGAGAGCACCGCGTGATGCGTCGAGACGGCGCCCTTCGGAAAGCCCGTCGTCCCGGACGTGTAGAGGATCGTCGCGTCCTGATGCGAGTGGACGTCGACCTCGGGCATCGCGGCGCCGGGGCGCAGCACGTCCGCGAGCCGTTCGACACCGGTCGGGAGCGGACCGTCGTAGCGCACGACGAGAGCGCGGAGCCCGCCCGAGGCGACCCGCGGCTTCGCGACCTCGAAGCGTTCGATGTCCGCCATCAGGAGCCGCGCGCCGCTGTCGTCGAGGCCGTAGGCGAGCTCTTCGGCCTTCCACCAGGCATTCATGCAGACCGCGATGCCGCCGACCGAGAGGATCGCCGCGAAGGAAGCGATCCACTCCGGATAGTTCCGCATCGCGATCGCGACGCGGTCCCCGGGACGGATCGAATAGTGATGGACCAGGGCGTCGGCGATCTCGTCGACGCGGGCCATCAGCTCGGCGAAGGTCCAGGTCTCGTCCTCGTAGACGAGAAAGGGCTTGTCGCCGTGGAGCCGGGCGAGGGCGAAGGCCTCGCGCAGCGACCTCGGCAGCTCGGCGAATTGCTTGATCGGATGACCGTCGACGAGCCGCTCGACGATCTCGAAGGGCGCCCCTGGCCCGGTCAGCACCGCCATCGCCTGATCCCAGCTCATCGCCTGCGCCAATCGGATCGCCTCCTCAGCGGGTCGCACGTTCCACCGCGCCTGGCGGCAGCATACGTGAAGCCCGGGCCGGACGGATCGCCACACGCCCTCTCCGCCTGCCCCCCCGCGCGACTGGGGGTCCGCGCACGACCGACCGCGAAAGCTGGCCGGAATCGTCCGGCTGATCGATGCTCGACATGGACTCCGACCTCGACTCCCAACCCGTTCCGAAACCGATCTGGAACCGACCGGCCCCGACGAGGCGCCCCATGACCGCAGCGACTCCGAACGACGCAGCCCTCCCCTTCTACCTCCGCGGCCTCCATGCTCCGGTCCCCGACGAGGTCGAGGCCTTCGACCTTCCGATCGAAGGCGCGATCCCCCCCGAGATCGACGGCCTCTACCTCCGCAACGGCCCGAACCCGCTGCAAGGCGATCCGGGCCACTGGTTCGTCGGCGACGGCATGCTGCACGCCGTCGAGATCCGCGGCGGCGCCGTCCGCTCGTTCCGCAATCGCCTCGTGCAGACCCGCAAGCTCCGGGGACTCGCCCGCTACGTCGACCGTGAAGGCCATGTCGACTTCACCGCCTCCCCCGCGAACACCCACGTCGTCGCCCACGCCGGCCGTCTGCTCGCCCTCGCCGAGAACGGCATCCCCTGGCAGATCGATCGCCGCCTCGAGACCATCGGCCTCCACGACTTCGACGGCCGCCTCGCCGGCCCGATGACCGCCCATCCGAAGATCTGCCCCGAGACCGGTGAGCTCCACTTCTTCGGCTACCACTTTGCAAAGCCCTACCTCGTCTACCACCGCGTCGACGCCGCCGGCCGCCTCGTCCTTTCGCAGCCGATCGAGATTCCGCGGCCGGTCATGATGCACGACTTCGCGATCACGCGGGATTACGTGCTCTTCTTCGATCTTCCGATCGTCTTCTCCTTCGAGGCCGCGGCCCGCGGCGGCATGCCCTACGCCTTCGACGCGAAGGCGGGCGCACGGATCGGCGTCCTGCGGCGCGATGCGCCGACGGCGCCCGTCCGCTGGCTCGAGATCGAGCCCTGTTATTTCTTCCATCCGATGAACGCGAGCAACGCCGGCGATTCGATCCGGGTCGACGTCGCCCGCTATCCCTCGCTCTGGGCCGAGACCTCGGGCCGGTTCGACTCGGCCTATCTCCACCGCTACGAGATCGACCTCGCGGCAGGCACCATCCGCGAGCAGGCCCTCGACGACCTCGCGATCGAGTTTCCGCGGGTGCGCGAGGATCGGACCGGCCTCCCCTACCGATTCGGCTACGCCGCCTCGACCCGCGACGACGGCGCCGTCGTCGGGAGCGGCCTCGTCCGCTACGACCTCGAGGCGGGCAAGCGCGAGGTCTTCGACGGGCGTGGGACGTGCCTGCCTTCGGAGGCGGTGTTCGTGCCGGCCGGGGCCGATGCGTCGGAGGGCGAGGGCTGGCTCCTCGCCTATCTCCACGACCGGGCCTGTGGACCGAGCGAATTCGCGGTATTCGACGCGACGCGGCTCTCGGCGGGTCCGATCGCACGGGTCAAGCTGCCGCTGCGGATACCGCTCGGGTTCCATGGGAGCTTCGTGCCGGCGGGAGCGCTCGGGGCCTAAGCCGCGCCGAGCAATCCGATCCCCAGCGCCACCGATCCCCCCGCTCCGACCGCGCGCAGCCAGGAAAGCCCGCGCCCCGCTCGCTTCGCCGAGAGTCGCCCCGCGACGTGTCCGAGCAGGCCGCTCACGCCGATCATCGCGACCGCGACGCCGACCCCGAAGAGGACGAGATAGGCGAACGCGAGCGCCGGCGAGTGTCGCGCGACCGGCAGGAAGGCGAGGATCGGGGCCGAGCCCGCGAGTCCGTGCAGCGCGCCGACAAAAAGCGCGCCGTGCTCGTGGCGATGCTCCGCGCGGCCATGCCCGGCGGCAGGGGCGGCGGCAGGGGGGGCGGCTGATCCAGCGGGAAGGGCAGCCGCCGTCGCGACGGCATGAGCCGTGGCATGGGCGGCCACCGCAGCCCGGGCCTGCGCGTGATCGTGCCAATGCGCGTGGGGCGGGATGCCGTCGTGGGCGTGAAAATGGAGATGGGCGCGGCGGCGCGCGAGCTCGATCCAGACGAAGACGCCCAGGCCGATCATCACGAGCCCGACGGCGCGATCCGCGAGCGCCGAGACCGACTCGGGGAGCGCCCGTCCGACGGCGAGCAACACGACGCCCGCGACGAGGATCACGAGGCCATGACCGGCCGACCAGCGCAAGCCTGCACGCGCGCCCTCGGCGGCGCCCCGACCGCGGGTCGCGAAGACCGAGAGCGCCATGACGTGGTCGGCATCGAAGGCGTGGACCAGACCGAGGCCGAACGCGAGGGCGAGCCAGCCGAGCGTCGAGGTCGGGTCGAGCGGCGAACCGGCGGCCGAGGCCGCGACCGGGGCGATCGCCGAGGCAAAGAACGACGCGGCGAATTCGATCGGGGTCGAGAGGTCCAATCGGCGACTTCCTCGCTCGCGGCGGACGTGTTCCGCCGGAGCGCTCGATCCGAACGTAGCTCGTCCGCCCGTGCGCCGACTGTCCCGAGTCCCGCCCACGCGGGCCGGGCTCAGGCCATCTTCTGGATCACGTCTTCCGCATAGCGCTTGAGGCCGTCGATCTTCTTGTCGAGCTCGCCGGTGATGCCATGGTAGAAGGCCCAGGGCATGGTCAGGATGTGGGTGACACCGCCGTCGCCGAGCTTTCGATAGGCATCGATGCCGTGGGCATCCGAGGCGCTCGCGAGGACGTCGAAGGACTCGCTGCGGCCGGCGGCGCGGCGATAGCCCCGGATCTTCTCGATCGAGGCGAGGATGTCGGCGCTGGTCTGGAGATCGGAGAGCCAGCCGTCGTTGCGCGCGGCGCGCTTGAGCGCCATGTCCGAGATGCCGCCGACCCAGACGGGGATCGGCGCGGTCGGGACAGGCGGCGTCATCTTGAGCCGCTCGCAGCGGTAGAACTCGCCCTCGAAGCTGAACATCTCGCCGCTCCAGAGCTTGCGCATCAGCGTCAGCATCTCGTCGGCGCGCTTGCCGCGGCGCTCGAATTCCTGGCCGACGAGGTTGAACTCGACCTTCGACCAGCCGACGCCGATCGTCAGCGTGATGCGGTTGTCCGAGAGGGCAGCGGCGGTCGCGATCTGCTTGGCGGCGAGATAGGGGTTCCGCATCGGAAGGACGAAGGCGTTGGTCGTGAACCGGAGGTTCTTCGTGACGGCCGAGAGGGTTCCCGCCGTGACCCAGGGATCGGGGAACTCGGTCGTCTCGTCGTAACGGCGGACGCCGTCTTCCGTGTACGGATAGGGCGTGTCGAGGGTCTCGGGATAGACGGCGTGGTCGGAGAAGCCGATCGCCGCATAACCCGCCTCGTCGGCGGCCTTCGCGAGGGGGATCAGATGCGCCGGGGGTTGAAAGGCGCCCGAGATCACGAACTTCATCGACTCTCCTCGGCCGTGCTCGGCTCGCGCGGGACTGCGCGGTCCGGTCGGCGCGCTACGGCGAGGGCGCTAGGCCTTTCGCGGGGTGAAATGGATCAGGGTCTCGCGGCCGAGGTCTTCGAAGCGGACCTCGACGGGGAGTCCGACGGAGACGGCCTCGGGCGCGCAGCCGACGATGCGGGTCGTGAGGCGCGGGCCCTCCTCGAGCTCGACGGCAGCGATGACGAGGGGGAGCTGGCTCTGCTGCGCCGGGTCGAGGCCGACGCGGTCGACGGTGTACGAGTAGATCGTGCCGCGGCCGGAGACGGTCTCCCACTTCCAATCTTCGCCGAGACAGACCGGACAGCGCGAGCGCGGATAGAAGAAGAAGCCGTCGCGAGGGCAGCGCTGGAGATCGAGTCGTCCCGCCCGCGCCGCATCGAAGTACGGCGCGGAGGTCGGCGTGCGCCGCGGGATCGGCCGGCCGTTCTCGGCGTAGGGTTGTTCGACGCGCATCAGGCACCCTCCAGGACGAGACCGACGTTCGCCGCCATCAGCCCGCCGACGCCCGTCACGTAGGCGAGATCGCATTTGCGCAGCTGGACGTCGCCCGCGCGGCCCTGGATCTGGCGCAGCGCATCGAGGACGTGCGAGAGGCCACCGGCCGAGCCGCCCTGTCCCATCCCGAGCTGACCGCCGTGGGTATTGAGCGGCCAGTCTCCGCTGAAGCGCAGGTCGTGCTCCTCGACGAAGCGGCCGCCCTGCCCCTTTGCGGCGAAGCCCGCGTCTTCGATCGTGAGCAGGACCGTGATCGTGAAGCAGTCGTAGAACGAGGCGAGGTCGATCCGCTTGCGATCCGCGCCGGCCATCGCGAAGGCCCGGTCGGCCGAGGCCTTCGCCGGCGTGACCGTCATGTCGGGCATGTAGGTCACGGTCTTGTGGGTCACGCACTCGCCGTAGCCCGACACGAAGACGGGCCGATGCCGCAGCTTCTTCGCCCGCGCAGCCGACGTCACGACGACCGCCCCGCCGCCGAAGCACGGCATCACCATCTCGAGCAGGTGGATCGGATCGCAGACCATGGGCGATCGCAGCACGTCCTCGACCGTGATCGGCTTGTCGCGGAAGACGGCCTTCGGATTCTTCTGGGCGTTGTCGCGCTCGTGGACTGCGATCTTCGCGAGGGTCTCGGGCCGGACGCCGTACTGCGCCATGTAGCGCGTCGCGACCATCGCGAAGGACGAGGTCGCGGCGACGAGGCCGTAGGGGATGTCGTACTGGCTCTGCGGCGAGCCCCAGGCATCGCCCATCAGGTAGGCCGGCATCACCATCTTGCGAGAGTCCGCCCCGCCCTCGATCGGCGCCGGCGTCGACGGAACGAGCACGAGCACCGTGTTCGCGACGCCGACCTCGATCGCCGCTGCCGCGCGCCAGATCATGCCCGCGGAGGTCGCCCCGCCGATGTCGACGACCTCGTTGAAGCTGCTCTGGATGCCGAGGTATTCGGCGAGGGCGAGCGAGGGAAAGAGCGGCGACTCCTGCAGGCCACCGATCACGAGCCCGTCGACCTCGCTCTTCTCGATGCCTGCGTCGGCGAGGGCCTCGGCCGCGAGGGCGGCGCAGGCCTCCATGCTGAACATCGGGCGATCCCATTTTCGCTGGGGGGCCCATTCGGCGTAGCCGACCAGGGCGGCGGCGCGTTTGCCCATCTCGTTCTCCTCGTTCGATCGGTTCGCGTGCTAGGCCGCGAGCACGCCGCGTTCGTCCCGCAGCCGGACCGGCAGCGAGGTCAGCCCGCAGGCGAAGGCCGGGGCATGCAGCTTCAGCGGCTCGTCGTTCGCGCGCTCGAGCCCGGGTAGCCGGTCGAGGATCGCGTCGAAGGCGGCGCGCAGCTCGAGGCGCGCGATGTTGGCGCCCATGCAGAAATGCGTGCCGATGCCGAACGCGACGTGGGGGTTCGGCGAGCGGCCGATGTCGAATCGCTGCGGGTCGACGAAGACGTCCTCGTCCCGGTTCGCCGCGGCATACATCAGGAGCACCTGCTGGCCTGCCTGGATCTTCTTGCCGCGCAGCTCGACGTCGACGGTCGCGGTCCGGCGCATGTTGAGCAGCGGCGTCACCCAGCGGATCATCTCCTCGATCGCGACGGGCAGGAGCGAGCGGTCCGCCCGCAGGCGCTCCATCTGGTCGGGATGCTGCAGGAGGGCGAGCGTCCCGCCGGCGATGACGTGGCGGGTCGTGTCGCTCCCGCCGTTCAGGAAGAGGAGCGACTCGGAGGCGAGCTCCATGTCGCTGCGCGGCGCGCTGCCGTCCGCTGCGCCGGCGACGATGCGCGAGAACCAGTCCGGGCCGGGCTTCTGCCGGCGATCGGCGATCACGCCGTGGGCCTCCTGGAAGTAGGCCTGCGCGACCTGCATCATCGCGTCGCTGTAGTAGCGGGGGCCGCCGCCGGCGGCCATCGTGATCTCCGCGATCTGCGCATAACGCGGCCAATCGCGGTCCGGCAGGCCGAGCATGTCGATGATGAAGCGGACCGGCAGCGGGATCGCGATCTCCTTGACGAGATCGAACTCGCGCCGGCCCTCGAGACCGCGGAAGATGTCGTCGACGATGTGCTGCATGCGCGTCACGAAGTTCTTCGCCCCGCGCGGCGTGATCTCCTTCTGGAAGAGGCGGCGGAACGCGACGTGCTTCGGGTCGTCGTTGTCGATCATCGAGCCCGAGCCGTTCGTGTTGGGGCGCGAGCCGGCCGCGCTCGAGAACCGGTCGGGGTCGCGCGAGATCGAGACGATGTCGGCATGGCGCGAGATGCCCCAGAGCTGGTTCGTCTCGTCCCAGTAGACCGGGTCGTTCTGGCGGAGCCAGGCGTAGGTCGGCTGGGGATCGCCCTCGTAGAGGCAGTGGTCGAGCAGATCGATCGAGCGGGGGGTCGAGCTGGACACGGGTGGTCACCTTCGAAGAGCCCGGCGACCGGGATCGCCGGGGCGG
>JBIPOQ010000171.1:0-7408 GCA_044379055.1 Myxococcota bacterium | reverse complement strand
CGTCGGTCAGCCCCCGGAGCCGCCCCTGACGCAACAGGTACGCGCGGCTGTCCCCCACATGGGCGAGCGCCAGCCGCCCCTCCCCGAAGAGCATGGCCACGAACGTCGTCCCCATTCCGGCGAGCTCGGTCTTCGACTCCGCCGCCTGGAAGATCTCCCGATTCGCGCAGGCCACCGCGTTGCGCAGCCGCTCCGCCAGCGAGACTTCGGCGCCTTCGAGCGCCTGGATCGCCCGCGTGGCCGCTTCGGTCGCGAGCTGGCTCGCGACCTGCCCGGCCTTGTGACCCCCCATCCCGTCGGCGACCAGGAAGAGGCCGAGGCCGGCGTCGATCGCATGGCGATCCTCGTTGGCCTGGCGGCGCATGCCGACGTGGGTGTGGACGGCGGAACGAAGCCGCATGGACGTCTCCCGGGGCGGAGCGCAGGACGCGCGCCGTGCGTCCGCTATCGGAGGGGGACGCGAATCGCTTGACCACGGACCGGGCCGGCTCACGGAGACGCAAAAATCCCGTCAATCCCTTGCCGGAACGAGACGATACGACGCGCGAGCGGTACGCTCGTCGACTGGCGGGCGACCCGCGCCCGAACCGGGGGGATCGATGTCCAAGACGCTTCTGCTGGCCGACGACTCCGTCGTGATCCAAAAGCTCGTAGGCCTGTCGTTCGCGAACGAGGACGTCGAGATCGTCTCGACCGACAATGGCGACGATGCCGTGATCAAGGCGCGCGAGGTCCGGCCGGACCTGGTGCTCGCGGACGTCGTGATGCCCGGCAAGAGCGGCTACGAGGTGTGCGAGGCGATCAAGAAGGACCCCGCCCTCGCCCACATCCCCGTGCTTCTCCTGACCGGAACCTTCGAGGCCTTCGACGAGGCTCGAGCCCAGGCCGTCGGCGCGACCGGCCACATCACGAAGCCCTTCGAGGCGCAGGCCCTCGTCGAGCGCGTGAAGACCGTGATCAAGAATGCGGTCAAGCCCGCGCCGACGCGGGAGGCGGCGCCGAGCCCGTCGCCCCTCGCCGACGACCTCTTCGACGAAGGCGATCGCCTGCTCCCGCCCCCGGCCCGGCCGGGCTTCTTCGGGACGGTCGAATCCCTCGACGTCACGCCGTCCCTCAGCGAGGAGGATCTGAGCGATTCCCTCGACGTGGACCTGTTCGGACCGCCCGGCGACGTCGGCGGTCCCACGCCCCGCGGCGGAGAGAGCTTCACGACGGCCCTCGAGTCCCTCGAAGTGCCCGAGTCGCAGCGATTCGCGGACGCCCCGATCGAGGACGCGATCGTCGCCGTCGTCGCGGAGCCGATGGCCCGATCGACGGCGCTGCCGGCCACGGACGACGGGACCTTCGGCATGGATCTCGGACTCGACGACCCGCTCGACGTCCAGCCGCTGCCGGCCGCGGCCTACGATCTCGATTCCGCCTTCGATCCCGCACCGGCGTCCGCGCCTTCGGCCGTCGCCTCGACCCTTTCGGCCTCGCTTTCCCCCTCCCTTTCCTTCGCCCGCGACGATGCCAACGCGGCGACTTCGCGCAGCTTCGGTCGGCCCGGTCGGGTCGCCGACCTCGACGAGATGCTCGCGGCGCCCGAGCCGGTGCACCTGTCGGCGCCGTCCGCCCTGCCGCGCACGGAAATCCTGCCCGAGGCGCCCACCCTCCTCGACCTCGGCCCGGCGGAGCAGTCATCGAACGATCTCGATTTCGGCTTCGACGTCTCCGAGCAGGCGAGCGTCTCGCAGGTCGATCTGCTCGACGAGTCCTTCTCGTCGCTCCTCGACGTGTCCGAGTCCCAGATCCTCGGCGATTCCGCGCCGTCCCTCGGCGGGGCCTCGGCTCCGGCGTTCGCGCCCTCACCGGCATTCGCGCCCGCGTCGGTGAGCATGCCGCCGCCGCTGCCGGCGACGAGCCCGCGGCCGCCCGTCGCCGAGTTCGACGTCTCGTCGAGCGACCTCGCCACGGCGGCGCCGTTCTTCTCGCGCGCCGAGCCGCTTCCGGGCGCGCCTTCGGCCGCGCTCCCGGCGCTCGACTTCGCCCGCCCCGACCGAGAGATTCCGGAATCCGCTCATTCCCCCTTCGCCGGACCGCCGCCGCTCCCGACCGGCGCGGATGCGACCCGCGCGGCCGCGGTCGCCCACATGTCGCCGATCCTGCAGCAGCAGGTCCAGGAGACGCTCGAGAAGGTGGCCTGGGAGGCCTTCTCGGACTTGTCCGAGACGATCGTGAAGCAGGTCCTCGAACGCATCGAGCGGATCGCCTGGGAGGTGATCCCGCAGATGGCCGAGACGCTCGTGCGCGAAGAGATCCGGAAGATGAAGGGCGAGAACGACTGAGGTCCGCCCGCCTGCGATAGACTCGGCCGCCGATCGATCGCTCCGGAGTCTCCCATGTCTGGCGTGCCGCGAGAGGCGGATTGGCAGGGCCTGCTCGACCTCGCACTCGCCGAGGACGTCGGGTCCGGGGATCTGACGAGCGAGGCGGTCGTCGACCCCGGTCGCGAAGGACGGGGGCGCGTCGAGGCCCGGGCTCCCCTCGTCGTCTGCGGCCTCGAGATCGCCCGCGCGGTCTTCCGCCAGGTCGATCCGAGCCTCGTGGTCGAAATCCTCCCCGGAATCCAGGACGGCGTGCGCGCCGAGGCCGGCGACGTGATGATGCGTGTCCACGGCCGTTATGCGTCGATCCTGACGGCGGAGCGGACCGCGCTCAACTTCCTCGGCCGCCTCTGCGGCGTCGCAACCCAGACCCGCCGGCTCGTCGACTCGATCGCGGGTCTTCCGTCCCGACTCGTCGATACCCGTAAGACGACGCCGGGCTGGCGTGCGCTCGAGAAGTACGCGGTCGCCATCGGCGGCGGCGTCAACCATCGCCGCGGCCTCTACGACGCCGTGCTCGTCAAGGACAACCACATCGCCGCCGCCGGCGGCCTCGACGCCGCGGTACGCCGGGCCCTCGAGCGGACGCCGAAGGGCATCACGGTGCAGGTCGAAGTCGAGTCCGAGGCGATGGCCGATCGCGCCGTCGAGCTCGGCTGCCGCTTCCTGCTGCTCGACAACCTCGACCCCGACACGATCCGCCGCATCGTCGCCCGCCACGCCCCGCAGATCCTGCTCGAGGCCTCGGGCGGCATCCACGCCGGCAATCTCCGCCGGTATGCGGAGACCGGCGTCGCGCGCATCTCGATGGGCGCATTGACCCACTCGGTCCACGTCGCCGACGTCGCCCTCGAGATCGACCTGCTGCCCGCCGAGCCCGGCTTCTCCGCCGCCGGGACGAGCCCCGAATGAGCGGCCCCGGGACCGGCCCCGGCGAGATCCTGTCCGCCCTGCGCGAACGGAAGGGCGAAGCGGTCTCGGGCGAGACCTTGTCCGATCGCCTCGGGGTGTCGCGCGCCCAGGTCTGGAAGCACGTCGAGGCCCTGCGCAAGCGGGGCTATGCGGTCGAGGGCGAGCCCGGCGGCGGCTACCGCCTCGTCTCGGCGCCCGATCGTCTCTACGCCGAGGAGATCCGGCCGGACCTCGGCACGCGCTGGCTCGCGCGGGTCTACGAGCACCTCGAGACGACCGACTCGACCAACCGCGTCGCCTTCGACCGGGGCCGCGCGGGCGCCCCGGCCGGCACGACGATCGTCGCCGAGGCCCAGAGCGCGGGCCGCGGTCGCCTCGGGCGGGCGTTCTACTCCCCGCCCGCCAGCAACCTCTACACGTCGATCGTCCTGCGCCCGACCTGCTCGATCGCAGACGCGCCGACCCTGATCCTCGGCGCCGCCGTGGCCGTCGCCGACACGGTCGCGGCCTTCGTCGGCGATCCGAGCGCGATCGCGATCAAATGGCCCAACGACGTCCAGATCCGTGGACGCAAGACCTCCGGCATCCTGATGGAGAGCAGCGTCGAAGGCACGGGCATCGCCTTCGCGGTGCTCGGGATCGGGGTCAACCTGAACGTCGATCGCGAGACCTTTCCCGACGATTTCCGCCCGCTGGCGACGAGCCTCGCGAGCGAGCTCGGCAGCCCGATCGATCGCGCCGCCTTCGCACGCCGGCTCTTCGAGAGCCTCGAAGCGGTCCTCGACCTCCATGCACAGAGCGGCTTCGAGGCCCTGCGCGCGCGCTTCGAGGCCTACTTCCGGATGGCAGGCTCCCCCGTCACGGTCGAAGAGCTCGGGGGCCACCGGATCACGGGCCTCGCCCGGGGCATCGCTGCGAACGGGGCCCTCGAGATCGAGGTCCAGTCGGGGCCCCGGGCGGGCGAAATCGTCCGGGTCCTGGCGGGGGACGTCACCCTGGCGAAGCCGCCCCCGGACGGGCGATGATCCGCGGCCCGCGACCGGCCTCCGGGCCCGGGCGGCGATCCGAAGGAACAGGCAAGTGAGCGATCCGGTCCTCCTCGTCATCGACGTCGGCAATACCAACGTGACGCTCGGCGTCTTCGACTACACCGGCTCCGCCGCGACCCTGGCCCACCATTGGCGCCTCTCGACCCAGCGCGCCCAGACCTCCGACGAGGTGGTCATCTCGCTCTCGTCGCTCTTCGCGAGCGAAGGCCGTCAGCCGCGCGAGGTGACCCATGCGATCCTTTCGAGCGTGGTGCCCCCGGTCGTGCCGATCTGGGAGCGGGTCTGCACGAAGATTTTCGGCCACGCGCCGCAGATCGTGGGCCCCGGCATCCGGACCGGCATGCCGGTCCGCTACGAGAACCCCCACGAGGTCGGGGCCGATCGGATCGTGAACGCCGTCGCGACCTTCGAGCTCTACGGGGGGCCGGCGATCGCCGTCGATTTCGGGACGGCGACGACCTTCGACTGCATCTCGGCCCGGGGCGAATACCTCGGCGGCGTCATCTGCCCGGGCATCCAGATCTCGATGGAGGCGCTCTTCGAGCGGGCCTCGAAGCTCCACCGGGTCGAGATCGCGAAGCCGAAATCCGTGATCGGGCGGACCACGACCGGGGCCCTCCAGTCGGGGCTCCTCTACGGCTACGCCGGCCTCGTCGATTCGATGAATACGCGAATCAAGACCGAGCTCGGCGCCGACGCCCGGGTCGTGGCGACCGGGGGCCTCGCGCGCCTGATCGCGACCGAGTGCACCACGATCGACCACGTCGCCCCCTTCCTGACCCTCGACGGCCTGCGGATCCTGTTCGAGAAGAACCGCCACGAGCGGGCCTGACCCAGGGCCGGCCGAGCCGGCCCCGCCCGCCCCTGCCCGCCGCGCCCGACCCCGGGCAGCATCAAGTCGGGTCTCGCCACGGCCGATCCAGCCAGGGTTCCAGGCGAGCCGCGTCGACCCGCGGACTCGTTCCGGCCGGCATTTCGGATGCCGGCCTCCGAGAGAGGGAGTCCGTTGTCCGAGCCCGCGCCCAGCCCCGCCAAGGAGAAGGTCCGCCTTCGCCTGTCGCCCCAGGCCGAGAAGTACGCCCGGCGGGACGCGCCCCTCGAGGTGCGTCGCATGGCGGCCCGCGGCGCACTGCCCCTCGAGCCCCTCGAGCTGGCGACGGTGCTGCTCGTGCTCGCGAACGACCCCGACGCCGGGGTCAAGGACACCGCGCGCCAGAGCCTCGAGAAGCTCCCCGAGGCCGTCCTCGGCACCGTCCTGCGCGGCCCGGCCCACCCCGCCCTGCTCTCCCTCCTGGCCCAGATCCACAAGGGCAGCGAGGCGCACTGCGAGGCCATCGCCCTCAACCCGGCCACCGACGACTCGACCATCGCCTGGCTGGCGACCCTGCCCCACTCCCGGGTGGTGGATATCATCAGCCAGAATCAAGAGCGCATGATGCGCCACGAGGAGATCGTCGACGCCCTCGGCGCGAATCCGCTGACGGGGCGATCGGTGATCGAGCGGATCCTTTCGTTCCTCGGCCTCGAGGACCGGGAGGTCGCGAACGAAGAGGACCGGGTCAGCGAGGCGGAGGCCGAGGCCGCCGTGCTCGAGATGCTCGGCGAGGACATGGGCGAGATCGCGAAGCTGCTCGCCTCCGAAGGGGAGCTCGACGACGAAGAGGTCCAGGGGAGCCTCCTCGCGGCGGTGCAGAAGATGTCGGTCATGCAGAAGATCAAGCTGGCCCGCGTCGGCGGGAAAGAGGCACGCGCCCTGCTCATCAAGGATCGCAACCGCATCGTCGCCTCCTCGGTCCTCGCGAGCCCGAAGCTCACCGAGACCGAGGTCGTCAGCTTCGCCCAGAGCCGCTCGATGAGCGACGAGCTGCTGCGTGTCATCGCGAACAACCGCGAGTGGACCAAGAACTATCAGATCAAGATGGCGCTGGCCTCGAATCCGAAGACGCCCCAGCCCCAGGCCATCAAGTTCCTGAACTATCTCCAGGAGCGCGACCTGCGCCACCTGATGAAGAGCAAGGACGTGCCCAGCAACATCAGCACCCACGCGCGCCGCATCCTCACGAAGAAGGGAAAGGTCTGATGAGCGAGGCCCACGCGCGCATCGTGCTCTGGGGCATCGAGGGCTCGGGCAAGTCGACGACGCTGCGCACCATCCACGCGCGCCTGCGACCCGAGTCCCGCGGCGAGCTCGTGCGGACGCCCTCCCGGCTCGACCCGACGATCCACTCCGAGTCGCTCTCGATCGCCCTCGGCGAGCTCGGCGGCAAGCCGATGCAGATCGAGGTCGTCGCCGTCCCCGGCGCCGAAGACCAGGCGATGACGCGCAAGCAGCTGCTCGACCAGGTCGACGGGGTGATCCTCGTGCTCGACTGTTCGCCCGGCCGGATCGAAGCCAACGCCGCCGCGATCGAGGAGCTGAAGACGTCGCTCGCCGCCTACGGACAGCGGCTCGAGTCCTTCCCGATCGTGCTCCAGTACAACAAGCGCGACGTCGCCGATCCGTTCGCGATCGAGGCGCTCCACCGCCGCATCGGCCTGCCGCAGGCCGCAGTCTTCGAGACCATCGCCACGACCGGCCACGGCGTGCTCCCGACCCTCACCACGATCTCGAAGCACGTCGTCCGCCTGCGCCGCGATGGCCCGCGCGCCTCGGCCCCTTCGGCCGCCTCTGCGCCGCGGGCGGCGGCGCCCGCCCCGCTGGCCCACGAGATCCTCGAGGCCGGCATCCTCGCCGAAGGCGACTCCCTCTCCGGGCTGGGCGGCCGCGCCGCCGACTTCGAATTCGACCGCACGACCCAGCCCGACTGGAATGCCGTGCAGCAGGAGCTCGACAAGCCGGACCCGGCCCTCGGCGGCGCGCTGCGCATCGTCTCGGTCGGCCAGGCCTCCGTCGACGCCGAGGGCGCGCTCCGCCTGCCTCTGGTGCTCGGCGACGAGGAGGGCCAGACCCGCTCTCTCGTCCTCTCGCTGCGACTCGATTCGCGACGCGCGGACGGAGCGGGTTGATGCGCCGGCGAGTCGGCATCTGGGGCGCCAGCGACGAATCGCTGCGGCTGCTGCGACTGCTGCTCGCCAATCCCG
>JBIPOQ010000170.1:0-7416 GCA_044379055.1 Myxococcota bacterium | reverse complement strand
TGGCCGAGGTGCTCGCCGCGGACCCGGAAACGCTGGCGGCGAAGGGCCGACGCGGGGCCGAGCGGGTACGCGATCGGCATTTCCTCGCGACCGAGGTCGATCGCCTCGAGGCGCTCTTCCGCGCGGCGCAGAACCCGTCGCGCTAGTCAGCCGTGCGTCGAGGCACGCGACGAATCGTCGCGGTTCCATTCCTTCTGACGACCGCGGAACGCCTTCAGGCGGTAGAGCACGACGGAGGCGGCCTTCGCGAAGGCGTAGACCGCGAGCCCGGGCCAACGGCGGGGATCGCGGGCGAGTCGCGCGACGGCGAAGCGCTGGACCGTGGCTTCCTCCCGGGTCTCGCCCGGATGCAGGGCGGCCATCTCGAAGCGGCCCGCGCGGCGCCGGACGTTGATGTGGATCTGGCTGCGCAGCGTCCGCGGCGGGGTCATCACGAAATGGCTGCCGTCGACCGAGAGCCGCTCCTCGGGCTTGAAGAGGAGCCGGACGAAGCCGTCGTCGGAGATGATGTCGGGGAAGCGGTCGAAGCGGCGGCTGCCCTCTTCGCTGATGGCGTAGACGCCGGAGCCGAGCATGCCCTCCGCGACGTAGGGCGTGCGGAGCCAGATGTCGTAGTAGGCGCGAACGGGCCAGCTCGCCTGGCGGAGGTCGACCTGGATGCGGGGGGCGGCGCCGTGGATGCGGCCGGAGCGCAGGACCTCGGCGACCTTGCGGATCGAGTCGATCGGCAGCTCGATGTCCGCGTCGACGAAGAAGCGCGGATAGCCGGTGGCGGTCGTGTGGCCGAGGTTCAGGGCCGCGTGCTTCGAGGCGACGGGGCATTGCAGGACCCGGACGGGGGGGCCGAAGGCTTCGGCAATCGCGGCGGTCTCGTCGGTGCAGCCGTTGCAGACCACGAGGATCTCGAGCTCGCCGGGCTGCGCGCCGGCCGTCATGCTGCGCAGGCAGCGGGCGATCACGTTCGCCTCGTTGTGCGCGGGGACGATGATCGAGATCATCGCGGGCTCCCGGGCGCGCCGTCGACGAAGGCGCGAATGCGGGCGAGCAGCGCGTCGTCGGCACGGCTCGAGATGCGCGCGCGGACGCCGGTGCCGGCTTCGAGCTCGCGCAGGCGGAGCGCGAGCTCTTCGGGCGTGGCGGCGACGCAGACGAGCCCGTCGGCGGCGAACCGATCGGCGGTCGCGACCTGGTGGTCGTTGCGGGTCTCGTCGAGGCGGCCGAGCCGGGGCACGACGAGGATCGGCTTGCCGAGCTCGAGCGCGGTCAGGATCGTGCCCATGCCGGCGTGGGAGACGATGACGTCCGCCGCCTCCATCGTCCGCCGGAACTCGGGCGGATCGAGGAAGGGGAGCACGCGCAGACGCCGGGGCACGAAGCCCGTCGGGCCGATCTGGGCGACGACGTCGTCCCGATCGTTCGCGAGGGCCCAGTCGTCGACCCAGCCGACGAGGCGATCGAAGGGCATCTGCGCGCCGACGGTGACGAAGATCAAAACACGCGCCCCGCGCACTCGGGCCCGTCGGGGCGGGCGAGATGCGGCCATTGGGTCAGCCAGAGGTCGGCATGGCGCCGCGCCATGCGGCCCGACATCGAGAGCTCTTCGATGTTGGCGATGCTGTCGAGCCAGATCGTCCGGGCGCCGAGCAGGCGGCCGAACAAGAGGGCGAAGAAGCCGGGCGCCGCGCCCGTCGAGAGGACGACGTCCGGCCGCTCGCGCAGCACGACCCAGAGGATCCGGAGCGCCATGCGGAGCGAGCCGATCCGATCCCAGCGAGTCGCGTCGTTCACGACGTGGACCTTCGCCTCCGGGACGTCGGCCCGGTAGGTCGGGTTGATCGTCAGGTAGACGACCTCGTGGCCCTCGAGCGCCGGGATCACGCGGCGCATCTGGACCCAGTGGCCTCCGCCGCTCGCGACGGCGAGCACCTTCCGCCCACGCTTCGAAGCCGGGCCCGTCACGACGCGGGCCCTCGACCCTGCGGCCCGCCCGCGGCAGCGCCGTAGCGGCTCCCGTAGACGATGAACGATTTCGTCAGCCCGGCGAGCTTCTCGCGGTACAGCGCGGCGCCGGGAAACAGGCGCGTGAAATCCTGCTCGCCGAGCAGCTCGACCGAGCGCGCCGTCGCGATCGCCGCTTCCCGCGTCGGGAGCTTGCCGCCGAAGGTCAGGTTCAGGTGCATCAGGAGCCAGACCTTGCCCTCGAGCGGCAGGAACTGGAAGTAGGGGAACATGAAATGGGGCTCGATCGGGAAGGTCCGGCTCGGCGTCTGCACGAAGTAGCGCCGCCCGATGCGCTGGATCTCGGAGGCCATCGCGCTTTGGCGTTCGTAGTCCCCGACGTGCTCGATCACGGAATTCGAGAACGCGACGTCGAACGACGCGTCCGCGAACTCGGGCATCCGACAGGCGTCCCCGGCGAGGGGCCGGACGTTCGGGCGCCGGGCCGGCGGGGGATCGAGGTTCACGATCGTCAGCTCGACCTCGGCCGGGTCGATGAAGCCCATGCGCACCCAGTAATCCTCGGTGCCCCCGACATCGAGGATCCGGATCGGCCGAGGGAGCTCCGCGACCCAGGCGCGAAAGAACGCGAAGCGGCGCGTGCGCATGCGGTGGGCGACGGAGAAGCGGCTATCGGGGTCGCGGAGACTGTGCAGGATTCTCACGTGTTCACTCCGCGGCGCAGGTCGGGCGCTCGCGGCCGTTCGGGGGCCTGCGCGCGCGAGTCCATCCGATCGGTGGGGGGGAGCAGGGGATTGAGTGCTTCGTCGTCTCGTCGTCGGAGAGTGCCCGGGCCGCGGGCGCACGGTACCGCCTCGCGGCCACGCTGGGTAAGCTGTGCCGATCCGGGCGCGGATCCGGTCGGCGATCGGGGCGGCTCCGGCGGCTTGCGCGCCGGAATGTCACGATCCGGCGCGGACCCGGAACGAGCCCGGCGCGCGCGCGGCAGCCGATGTGTGGGGCTGCGGCAATTCGGTGCGGCCGCAACCTGCGTGCAGTCTGCCACCTTTGGGCCACGGGCGGCGACTCCTTCAGGGCTGCAGCGACTCGGCCGCGGAAGTCCCGGAAACGGATCAAGCGAAGCCGGACGGCGTTCGATGAGCTGCGCAGCAGGGTGTTGCGTTTAGGCATCAGTGCATCGGGTCACGCCGGGCCGTCCGGAGCGGCGTGTGGCGGACGCATGGGCGAGGGGCGCGAGCGATGAACGGGAACACGAAGACGATGGAGCGATCCGGGGCGAGCTGCGTCCTGATCGGCTCCGAATCGCTGGCGATCCAGTGTGCCGAGATCCTGCTCGAGAAGGGGCTCGATCTGCGCGCCGTCGTCTCGGCCGAGTCGCGCATCGCAGCGTGGGCCACGGCGCACGGCATCCCGACCTTCGCCCCCGGCAAGGATCTCGCGCAGCGGCTGCGCGCGATCGACCACGACTACTTCCTCAGCATCACGAACCTCACGATGATCGGCGAGGAGATCCTCGCCCTCCCGCGCAAGGCGGCGATCAACTTCCACGACGGGCCGCTGCCGCGTTATGCCGGCATGTACACCCCGGCCTGGGCGCTGCTCCACGGCGCCAGCGACTACGGCATCACGTTCCACGAGATGACGCTCGGCGCCGACGAAGGCGACATCTACGTCCAGCGCCTCTTCGAGATCGCCCCCGACGACACCTCGCTCACGCTCAACACCCGCTGCTACGAGGCCGCGATCGACGCCTTCGGCGAGCTCGTCGACCGGATTCGCGAGGATCGGCTCGAGAAGCGCCCCCAGGACCTGAGCGAGCGGACCTACTTCGGCCGCCACGATCGGCCGCCGGTCGCGGCCATGCTCGACTGGCGCCTTCCCTCGGACGAGCTGGCGCGCAGCGTCCGAGCCCTCGACTTCGGGAGCTACGAGAACGCCTTTGCGAGCGCGCGCCTCTGGCATCAGGGGCGGCTTCATCTCGTGCGCAAGGCCCACGAGATCGACGCCGAGGCCGCGGGCGGCTTCGGAGCCGCGCCCGGCCAGATCCTCGCGCTCGACGCGTCGGGTCTCACCGTGGCCTGTGGCGACGACACGGCCCTCTGCCTCGTCGAGCTGACCTGTCCGAAGGGCCTTCCGGTCTCGCCGGAGGACCTCGCGTCGCGCCTCTCGCTCGGGATCGGCGATTGCCTCGAGCTCGTCGAGCCGGGGCAGGGCGCCGCGATCGAGATGCTCGCGGGTCGGGCGACCCGCGCCGAGGCGTGGTGGGTCGCTCGTTTGTCGCGGCTCGAGGGGCCGGAGCTTCCGCTTCGCAAGGCGGAGATCGCGTCGGCGACGGAGCCGGTCGCGAACGTCCCGGGTCTCGAGATCGGAGCCCCCCCGGCCTTCGTCGGTCGCGTCGACGCCTGGATCGCCGGATTCGCGGCCTGTCTCGGCCGGCTCTGCGGCCGTTCGCGCTTCGACGTGAGCTATGCCGAGCCGGTCCTCGAGTCGGCGATCGGTGAGCTGTCGGGGCTCTTCGCGACGCGCGTCCCGCTCGCGCTCGAGCTCGATCCCGGGGCGACCGCCGGCGACGCCGTCGAAGCAGTCGGCCAGAGCCTCGCGCGAACCCGCGACCGTTTCTCGTTCTTCCAGGACGTCGTCGCGCGCCATCCGAAGCTGGCCCGCAATCCACTGCTCCTCTCCGGGGGACTCTCGAGCGTCGCCGTCGAGATCGGCTCGGACCTCGATCGGGTCACGCTGCCGCCGGGCACCGATGTGCTCCTCGCGATCGCATCGGGGGGAGAGCGGGCGCGCCTCTTCTACGATCCGCGCACGCTCGAGGCGGCGAGCGCGGAGGCCCTCGTCGCCGCGTTCCGGGTCTTCCTCGAGGGCTTCGCGGACCCCGAGCGCCCGCTGCGCAAGATCCCCCTGCTCGCCGAGCCCGAGCGGAGGCGGGTGCTCCGCGACTGGAACGACACGGTCCGCGACGTGCCGCGGGATCGCTGCATCCATTCGCTCTTCGACGAGGCGGTGGCCCGCCATCCCGAAGACGTCGCGGTCGTCTTCGAAGGCCAGTCGCTCGGCTATCGCGAGCTCGCGGCCCGGGCCGACGCCCTGGCCCATCGGCTCGTGGCTCGCGGCATCGGCCCGGATCAGCTCGTCGGCATCTACCTCGATCGCTCGATCGAGATGGTGGTCGCGGTCCTCGGCGTGTTGAAGGCCGGCGGCGCCTACGTGCCCCTCGATCCGAACTATCCCGCCGACCGCATCGCCTACATGATCGAGGACTCGCGGGCGCCCATCGTGCTCTCGACCCGGGCGCGGCGAGCCGACCTGCCGGCCTGCCGGGCCGAGGTCGTGCTGGTCGACGAGACGCCGAACGCGTCCGAGGCGGCGGGCCCGCCGGCGACGACCGGCGTCACGCCGAGCCACCTCGCGTACGTGATCTACACCTCGGGCTCGACCGGCAAGCCCAAGGGCGTGATGGTCGAGCATCGCAACGTCGTCAACTTCTTCAGCGGCATGGACGAGCGGATTCCGCACGGACCGGGCGCGGCGTGGCTCGCGGTGACGAGTCTCTCCTTCGACATCTCGGTGCTCGAGCTGCTCTGGACGCTGACGCGCGGCTTCAAGCTCGTGGTCTACGCGGACTCCGCGAAGGCCGAAGCCCGCCAGGGGGCCGCGCGCTCTTACGAGGGGCCCTGGCGGCCGATGGACTTCGGTCTCGCGCTCTGGGGCAGCGATGCCGGGCCCGGGCCGCGCAAGTACGAGCTGATGCTCGAGGCCGCGAAGTTCGGCGATCGCCACGGCTTCCGATCGGTCCACACGCCCGAGCGCCATTTCGGCGCCTTCGGCGGCCCCTTCCCGAATCCCTCGGTGACGAGCGCCGCCATCGCCGCGGTGACCTCGCGCATCGAGATCCGGGCGAGCAGCTGTGTCCTCCCGCTCCACAATCCGATCCGCGTCGCGGAGGAGTGGGCCGTCGTCGACAACCTCTCGGGCGGCCGCGTCGGGATCTCCTTCGCATCGGGCTGGCAGCCCAACGATTTCGTGATCCGGCCCGAGGCCTTCGCACGCGCCAAGAACGAGATGTTCGAGAACGCGCAGATCGTGAAGCGGCTCTGGCGGGGCGAGGCCGTCGACTTCGTCAATCCCCACGGCAAGCTCGTCCCGACGACGACGCTGCCGCGGCCGGTGCAGGCCGAGCTGCCGTCGTGGATGACGACGGCGGGCAACCCGGACACGTTCCGGGCGGCCGGGGCGCTCGGCTTCAACGTGCTCACGCATCTGCTCGGGCAGACCCTCGAGGAGCTCGCCGAGAAGGTGAAGGCCTACCGCGAGGCCCGGCGCGAAGCGGGCTTCGACCCGGCGACCGGCGTCGTGACCTGCATGCTCCACACCTACGTCGGGGACGATCTCGACGAGGTCCGAGAGATCGTGCGCCAGCCGATGAAGGACTATCTCGCGAGCGCGATGGCCCTCGTCGTGGGGTTCGCATGGTCGTTCCCGGCATTCGCCCGCCCGGGCGGCCCGGACTCGAAGCCCGAGGACGTCGATCTCGGGAGCCTGACCGAGGAAGAGACGGACGCGATCCTCGAGTTCGCCTTCGAGCGCTATTTCGAGACGAGCGGCCTCTTCGGAACGCCCGAGGTCTGTCTCGACATGATCGACCGCTGCAAGGCCGCGGACATCGACGAGATCGCGAGCCTGATCGACTTCGGCGTGCCGAACGAGCAGGTCCTCGCGGCGCTCCCGATGCTCGACGAGGTGCGGCGCCTGGCGAACGAGCGGCCGGTGGCCGTCGAGACCCCGGCAGTCCAGGCGGAAGACGGCGGCGACCATTCGCTGCCGGCGCAGGTGATCGCGCACGGCATCAGCCATCTGCAGTGCACGCCTTCCCATGCCCGCATGCTGCTCACGGACCCGGATACGCGGGGCGTCCTCTCGCGCATCGACCACTGGATGATCGGCGGGGAAGCCTTCCCGGCTTCGCTCGCGGCGGAGCTCGAGGCGGCGGGCGTCCGACACGTCACGAACATGTACGGGCCGACCGAGACGACGATCTGGTCGACGACGAGCGAGGTCCCGGCCGGTGCGACCTCGATCTCGATCGGAACCCCGATCGCGAACACCCAGCTCTACATCCTCGGCAACGGCGACGAGCCGCTGCCGGTCGGCGTGCCCGGCGAGCTCCTGATCGGCGGGGCGGGCGTCGTCCGCGGCTACCACGATCGCCCCGAGCTCACGGCGGAGCGCTTCATCCCCGATCCCTTCCAGCCCGGCGCGCGGCTCTACCGGACCGGGGATCTGGCGCGCTGGCAGCCGGACGGGACGATCGACTTCCTGGGTCGCATGGACCATCAGGTCAAGATCCGCGGCTATCGCATCGAGCTCGGCGAGATCGAGACGCGGCTCGCGGCGATGGCCGGCATCCGCGAGGCGGTCGTGATCGCGCGCGAAGACACGCCCGGGGATCTG
>JBIPOQ010000168.1:0-7431 GCA_044379055.1 Myxococcota bacterium | reverse complement strand
GGCCTCGCGCGACGAGCGTCTCATGACGCGCTCCTGGGCGTCGCGACGTCCCGAGCTGCCGTAGTGATGGGTGCCGCCGCGACCGTCGTCGTCGGGACGTCTGCGGTGGCCGTGGAAGGTCTGGCGGCGATGATCGTCGTAGTAGCGGGCCGAATGGAAATGGCGGTATCCGGGGTAGCCGGCGTAGTAGCCGTACGGATTGCCCCAGTAGTTGCCGTAGCCCCACCCGTAGCCCCCGCCGTAGTAGAAGTTGTCGTACCAGCCCAGGAAGTACGGCGAAGGGAGGCCGACGGCGACGTAGCCGTTGCCGCCCCCGAAGCGGAATCCGACGTGGCTCCAGACCGACGCGGGATACCAGTACGGCGAGGCGTACCAGGTCGGATAGCCGAACCAGTACGGGTAGGGATTCGTATTCACGTAGTGGTCGACGTGTACGACGCGCGTGTGCACCGCCCCGTCGTCGACCGGCTCGTCGAGGTCGTAGCCGTGATCCTCGGCGAAGTCGCGCGCCGCCGTCTCGAGCTCTTCGCGCGCCTCGGGGTTCTCGAGCTCCTGCTCCCAGGATCGACGCTGCGCATCGCGGGCGACGAGGACCTCCTGGTGGAGCGTGTCGAAGCGGGCTTCCACGCGCGTGGGATCCTCGCGATAGGCGGCGCCGATCCGCGTCGCGACGCCGACGTTCTCGACGAGGACCGAGAGCAGGTCGGGCCGGCCGCGCAGGCGCTGGAAGGCGCTGCGGACGTCGGCGGGATGGCGCGCGATCACGCGGGAGAATTTCTGCTCGGCCTCGAGGTCGAGGGCGTAGATCTCGACCCAGGTCGCATAACGTTGCCGGCCCTCGCGCCGGATCGCGTCGCGGACCTCTTCGGGGTAGCGCCCGGCGATGCGCTCGAGCTCGGCGTCGGATTTCGCCCCCCCGCGCGCCAGGTCGGCGACGAGGCCCGGGTAGCGGACGAGGTCCCAGATCTGCTCCTGGTCCGCGCGCGGGAAGCCGTCGACGAGGTCGGCGAACGCATCCGCCGAACCGGTCTGGATCTGCTGGACGGCGAGCAGGTCCTCGGGATGACCGGCGGCGACGAGCGCCGCATGCCGCTCTTCGGCCGTGTAGCTCGCGATCTCCTCGGCGACTTCGAGGTCCTCGTCCCGGAAGCCCCCGGCGTCGAGGCGGGGATCGAGGGCCTGACCGGTGCCGGGGAGGGCGACGGCGGTGGCGAGTCCGACCAGGATTCCCAGCAGCGTGGCGACGACCCTCATGCGGTGGACTCCTCGGACGGACAGGGAAGGGAGCCCCGGGCGCACCGCCTGCCGTCGACCATGAGTGGTCATGATGCCGCGTCCGGTTCCGGTTTGTCTCGTCGGCACGAAGCCCGGACGAGCGGACCCCGGGTCCGGGGTGTGACCGGATCCGTCTCGAACGTTGCGTACAATGCGCAGATCCCTCGGGCGACTCCCCAGGGCGACGCCTTTCTGGAGTGCCCGTCGTGTTTCGCTTCCTGCATGCCGCGGACATCCATCTCGACAGCCCGCTCCAGGGCCTCGAACGCTACCCGGACGCCCCGGTGGAGGCGGTTCGCGCCGCGCCGCGGCGGGCCTTCGAGCGCCTCGTCGACCTGGCCCTCGACGAGCGGGTTGCCTTCGTCCTGCTGGCCGGCGATCTCTACGACGGGGATTGGAAGGACTACAACACAGGCCTCTTCTTCGTGGCCCAGATGCGGCGCCTCGCCGAGGCGGGCATTCCGGTCCAGCTCGTCTCCGGCAACCACGACGCCGCCAGCCAGATCACGAAGCGCCTCTCCCTGCCGCCGAACGTCCACCACTTCGCCGCCCGCAGCCCCGAGACCGTCGAGCTCCGCGACTACGACGTCGCGATCCACGGCCAGAGCTTCCCCGCCCGCCGTGTCGCCGACGATCTTTCCGCGAGCTACCCGCCGGCGGATCGGGGCCGCTTCGAGATCGGCCTGCTCCATACGTCCCTCGACGGCCGCCCCGGACATGCCGCGTACGCCCCCTGCAGCGTCGAGGGGCTGCGCAGCAAGGGATACGCCTACTGGGCGCTCGGCCACGTACACGCGCGCGAGGAGGTGCTCCGGGGCGATCCCTGGATCGTCTTCCCGGGCAATCTCCAGGGGCGACACGCTCGAGAGACGGGCGGCAAGGGAGCGACGCTCGTCTCCGTCGACCACGGCCGCATCGTCGACGTCGCCCACCGCGATCTCGACGTCGTGCGCTGGGCGCGCATCGAGGTCGACCTGACGGGCCGCGACCGGGAGGATGACGCCCTGGGGCGCGTCGCCGAGGCGCTCGCGCAATCCCGACTGGACGCCGAGGGCCGCCTGCTCGCTGCGCGCGTGGTGATCACCGGGACGACCGGCGCCCACGACGCGCTGGTCCGCGATCCCGATCGCTGGCGCCACGAGCTCCGCAGCCTGGCGGGCGAGCTCGGGGATCCCGGCGTCTGGCTGGAGCGGGTCGAGCTCGCGACCCGGAGCCCGCGCGACCTCGCGTCCCTGCTCGAGCGCGACGATGCCCTCGGCGGACTCCTGCGGCGGATCGAGGGCCTCGAGTCCGCGTCGTTCGAGGCGGGGGGTGTCGGCGAGGTCCTCGCCGAGCTGAAGCGCAAGCTGCCGCCGCCGCTGCTCGGGGACGACGAGTCGGTGGACGGGGAGCGCTGCGATCCGACGCATCCGGACTGGCTGCGCGCGCGGATTCCCGCGGTGCGCGATCTGCTCTGGTCGCGGCTCCTCGAGGGGGACGAGCCGGCATGAGGATCGCCGAGCTCCATCTCGAGGCCTTCGGTCCCTTCACCGATCGGGTGCTCGCGCTCGGCGGTCCTTCGGCCCCCGGCCTCTGCGTGATCCACGGGGAGAACGAGGCGGGCAAGAGCTCGGCCCTTCGCGCGATCCGGGGCTTCCTGTACGGGATCCCGCCGAAGACGGCCGACAACTTCGTGCATCCGCATCCGGATCTGCGCATCGGCGCCCTCGTCTGCTTCGACGACGGACTCTCGGCCCGGCTCGTGCGGCGCAAGGGAGCCAAACAGACTCTCGTCGGTCAGGGCGACCACGCCGCCGCGGCGATCGCTCGTCTCGAGGCCCTGACCCAGGGCGTGCCCGAATCGGTCTTCGCGCATTTCTATGGCCTCGATCATCCGGGTCTGGTCGAGGGCTCGCGGGCGCTGCTCGAGGATGGCGGCGAGCTCGGACGGGCGCTCTTCGGAGCGGGGCTCGGGATCGTGTCTCTGCGGCGTCTGATCGAGCGTCTCCAGGGCGAGGCCGAGGCGCTCTTCGTGCCCCGCGGCCAGAAGCAGCGCATCAACGCCGCCCTCGCGGAGTGGAAGGCACTCCAGTCCGAGATCCAGGATCGCGCGCTCGCGCCGAGCGCTTTCGCCGAGAAATCGGACCAGGTCGCGGACCTCGCGGACCGGGTCGCTTCCCTCGAGGCGGCCATCGAGGCGAACCGCGCCGAGCTCTCTCGCTGCCGACGCACGAAGGAGTCGCGCCAGGCCCTGATGCGGGCAGAGGAGGAGCGGCGCGACGCGCTGGCCCGGATCGCGCGGGAGACCGAACGCGAGGCCGCGCTCGTGCTCTCGCCGCGGATCCTCGCGGCCCTCGAGCCGATCGAGGCCCTCCATCAACAGCTCGGCGCCTATCATGATCTCGTCGCGCAGCTGCCGCGCCGCGAGGAGGCGGTCGTCGGCCTCGAAGCGGAGATCGAAGCCCTCGCGACCGACCTCGGTCCGGACTGGGGATCGGCGGAGGAGCCCGTCCTGCGGCGGGTCGTCGGCCGCGCCCGACGGATCCGGGAGCGGGTGGCGGAGGGCACTCGCTTCGAGGATCGGCTGGAGAAAGCCCTGGAGCTCGAGCGCGAGGCTCGCTTCGCGCTCGCCCGTCTCGACCCGGGCGGTGCCGGGGCAGCCGACACGGTCGCAGCGCCGACGCTCGACCCGGCGCCTCTCGCGCGGGGCCTCGATCGGGCCAAGAAGCTCGGGCCGATCGATGCGACGGTCGACGAGCAGACGCGGGAGGCGGCCGTGCTCGCGGCAGAGTGCGCCCGGGCGGAGGAGCGGTTGGCGCTCGTGGGCCTCGACGCCGCCGATCTGGAGCGTCTGGCGCTGCCTTCCGTCGAGCTGATCGGGCTCCATGCGCGGCGCTTCGCCGACCACGCGGAGCAGGGCGCTCGGCTGCGCGAACGCCGACGCGCGCTCGTCGACGAGCGGCTCGGCGTGACGGAGGCCCTCGGACGGCTGCGGGGCGAGGGCAGCCTGCCGAGCGAGGCGGAGCTCGAGGCCGAGCGCCGCTCGCGCGACGCGCTCTGGCGAACGCTGCGCGATCGCGGACGCGCGCCGGGCGCGGAGGCCGTCGAGGGGGAGGCCATGCTCGAGGCCCGCTTCGAAGGCCACGTGCGCGCCGCGGACCAGCTCGCCGATCGCCTGCGGAACGAGGCGGATCGGGTCGCGCGGGGCGCGGCGCTGGTCGCCCAGGCCGCGCGGCTCGAGGCGACAGAGGCCGAGCTCGAGCGGGAGGAAGGCCTCCACGACGCCGCGCGGCACGCCCTCGAGGCGGCCTGGAAGGCGCTCTGGCCGGCTGCACTCGGGGACCCGGGGGCGCCCGAGGCGCGCATCGAATGGCGCGAGCGGGCCGACGCGCTCTTCGCGCTGCGGGCCCGGGCGCGCGAGCTCGAGGCGCAGTCCGCCCGCGCGCTCGGGAGTCGTCGCGATGCGTTGGCGGCGATCCGCGAGGCGCTCGGCCGCGACGCATCGAATGCGCTCGCCGAGCGGGAGCGCCTCGATCCCTGGATCGAGCGGGGCGAGGAGGAGCTCGAACGGCGGATGGCGGCTCGTGCGGCGCAGACCGCTCGGGTCCAGGCCTGGGAGCAGGCCCGGGAGCAGCTCGAGCGCGTCGAGCGCGGACGCGAGCAGGCGGCCGCGGAGCTCGACCGCTGGCGGGCGAGCTGGGGCGAGGAGCTCGCGGCCGCCGCGCTGCCGACGAATACCCCGCCGCGGGAGGCCGAAGCGCATCTCGATCCGCTGCAGCGGCTGCTCGACCGTCGGGACAAGCTCGTGGAGCTGCGGGTGCGCGTCACGAAGATGCGCGCCGAGGCCGAGGCGTTCGAGGCGGCCTGTCGGACGCTCGTGGCCGACTGTCTGCCGGAGCTCGCACATCTCGCGGCCGCATCGGCGGTGGTCCGGCTGAAGAGCGAGCTCGACCGCGCCCGGGAGCAGGCCACGCGCGCCGACGCCCTGCGCACCGCCCTGGCTGAAGCCCGCGAAGAGCTCGACTCCGCCGAGCGGCGCCTCGCGGCGTGTCGCGCGGCGCTGCGCGCCCTGGCCGCGGGGGAGCCGAGCGAATCGATCGGGCCACAGGACGGCGACGCGTCGGCGGCGAGCGGAGCGGACGCGGGGCTCGACGTCGACCGGCTCGCCGCGCGGATCGGAACCCTCGAGGACCGGCTCGCCCGGCAGAACGACGAACGGGCGGAGCGGCTCGGCGAGCTCCACGTGCAGCGCGCGGCGCTCGAGGCGATGGACGGCAACGCGCGACAGGCAGAGCTCGCGGAGCAGGCCGAAGCGCGCCGGGCCCAGGTCCTGGAGGACGTCCGGCGTTATGCGGAGCTCACGATCGCGCGCCAGATCCTCGAGCAGGAGATCGACACCTATCGCCGCGCGAATCAGGGGCCGCTCCTCGAGCGGGCCGGCCGCCTCTTCGGCGCGCTCACGCGCGGCGCGTATCCGACGGTCCTCTCCGATGCGGGCGACGACGGCCGCCTCCGGCTGGTCGCGCAGAACGCGAGCGGGCGCGAGGTCCCGGTCGAGGCGCTCAGCAACGGGACCCGGGACCAGCTCTTCCTGGCCCTGCGTCTGGCGACTCTCGCGGCCTCCCTCGAGCGGTCGGAGACGATGCCGCTCGTGGCGGACGACATCCTGATCGAGTTCGACGACGAGCGGACCCGGGCAACCCTCGAGGTGCTCGCGGGCTTCGGCGAGCGGACCCAGATCCTGCTCTTCAGCCACCACCGCCACGTCGCGGATCAGGCGCGCGCCCTCGGCGCCCGCGCGCGCGTCGTCGAGCTGTGAAGCGGGACGCCGACGGCGAGTCGCCGGCCGCGGCAGGGGCCCACCCGCGCGATCGCCTGCCGCGCAGCCTCGGTCTCTGGGACGCGACGATGCTGATCGTCGCCTCGGTGGTCGGCAGTGGGATCTTCTTCACGCCCTCGCAGGTCGTCGGCCTGCTGCCGAGCGCGGGGCCCTATCTCGCGGTCTGGGTCGCCGGCGCCGTGATCTCCCTGGTCGGGGCGTTCGTCAACGCCGAGCTCGGGGCGATGTATCCGCGCGCCGGGGGGAACTACGTCTACCTGCGCGAGGGCCTCCATCCGGCGGCGGGCTTCCTCGCGGGCTGGCTCAGCTTCTTCGCGATCTATGCGGGGACGATCGCGGCCCTCGCGGTCGTCGTCGCCGAGCTGGTCGCACCGACCTTCGGACTCGATCGCACGGGGGTGCTCGTCGGCGCGTCGGGGCTCGTCGTCGCGGTGTCGATCGTCAATCTCCTGAGCACCCGCCTCGGCGCCGCCTTCAACAACCTGACCTCGCTGCTGAAGCTGGGGGCGATCGCCGGCTTCGTCGTCGCGGGGCCGCTGTTCGGCGAGGGGAGCTTCGCGCCCTGGCTGGGGGGCGGGGCGGAGCCGATCGCTGGACCCGCGGCCCGGACGGCCGCCGGCGACGGGCTCGCGCTCCGCTTCGGCCAGGCGCTGTCGCCGGTCCTCTTCAGCTACCTCGGCTGGAACGCGTGCGTCTTCGTCGCGAGCGAGATCCGCGATCCCCAGCGCAACGTCCCGCGCTCGCTCTTCCTCGGGCTCGGCCTCTGCACGCTCCTGTACCTCGCGATCAACGCCGTCTACCTCTACGCGCTCTCGCCCCCGGAGATGGCGGCGGCGCGGGACACGGGAGAGGCGGCCGCCCGGGCGCTCTTCGGGGATCTCGGGGGCCGGCTCGTCGCGGGCTTCGTGATGCTCTCGGTGCTCGGGACGCTCAACGCCCAGATCCTGATCGGGCCGCGGATCGTCTACGCGATGGCCCTCGACGAGCATTTCTTCGCCCGGGCCTCCCGGGTCCACGCCACCTACCTGACCCCCTCCGTCGCGATCCTCGTCCAGGCCGCCGTCGCGATCGGCCTGATCCTGTTCCTCGAGAGCTTCCCGAAGGCCCTCGATTTCACGGTCTTCGGGATCCTGCTCGCGACGGCGGCGGATACGCTCGCGCTCTTCATGCTTCGCCGACGCCGGCCGGATCAGCCGCGCCCCTACCGGGCCTTCGGTCACCCCGGGCTCTCGCTCGTCTACCTGGCGGTCATCGCCGCGACGGCGGCGGCGGTCGTCCGGTCGAGCCCGCGCGAGTGCGCGGTGGCGGCCGCGCTGCTGGCGCTCGGACTGCTCTTC
>JBIPOQ010000169.1:0-7431 GCA_044379055.1 Myxococcota bacterium | reverse complement strand
CGAGCATCTCCGCCCGGAGGACCGCGTCGCGATCGTGGTCTACGCCGGCGCCTCGGGCCTCGTCCTCGAGCCGACGCCCGGCCACCGACGGTCGGAGATCCTCGCCGCTCTCGAGCGACTCTCGGCTGGCGGCTCGACCGCCGGCGCCGAGGGAATCCGGCTCGCCTATCAGGTCGCCCGCCGACATTTCGATCCGAAGGGCATCAACCGGGTCGTGCTCGCGACCGACGGCGACTTCAACGTCGGGACCACGAGCCGCGCCGAGCTCGTCGACCTGATCGAGCAGGAACGCGAGAGCGGCGTCTTCCTGTCGGTCCTCGGCTTCGGCCGCGGGAATCTGAACGACGCCGGGATGGAAGAGCTCGCGGACCACGGCAACGGGAACTACGCCTACGTCGACTCTCCCGCCGAGGCCCGCCGTGTCCTTGTGCACGAGGCCGGCGCGACGCTGGTGACGATCGCGCGCGACGTGAAGATCCAGACCGAGTTCAATCCCGCCCGCGTCCAGGCCTATCGCCTGATCGGCTACGAAAACCGCCGGCTCGCCGATCGCGACTTCAACGACGACCGGAAGGACGCCGGCGACGTCGGGGCGGGCCACCAGGTGACCGCGCTCTACGAGATCGTGCCGACGGGGGCTCTCTTCGACTCGGGCGTCGATGCGCTGAAATACGAACGCCCGAAGGACGTGCCCGCCGCGGCGCGCTCCGCCCGCGACGAGGCGAGCGGTGAGTGGCTCACGGTCAAGCTCCGCTACCAGCCGCCCCAGGGCGGGAAGAGCCGGAAGCTCGAGCGGGTCCTCTCGGGCCCCCCTCGCTCGATCGAGCAGGCGAGCGAGAGCGCGCGCTTCTGTGCGGCGGTCGCCCTCTTCGGGATGCTCCTCCAGGACAGCGAGTACCGGGGCATCGGCGACTACCGGCTCGTCCAGCGCCTCGCGCGCAGCGCGCTCGGCGTCGACGATCGGGGCGAGCGGGCCGAGTTCGTGCGACTCGTCGCCCTCGCGGAGGAGCTTCGCTCGTAGCGCCCAGGTGATAAGCTCGGGCGATGCCGCGATCGCAGACGGGTTCCCTGGGTGTGCTCGCGATCCGCGACTTCCGCATCCTGTTCCTCGGGACCCTCGCGGCGTTCACGGCCTTCTTCACGTCCACCGTGATCCAGGGCGTGGTCGCGTTCGAGCTGACCGGGAGCAATGCGGCGGTCGGGACCGCGGTGTTCGGGCAGGGGCTCGGGATGGTGCTCTGCGGCCCCCTCGGCGGCGCGTACGCGGATCGCCTGCCGAAGCGACGGGTGATCGCGGCCGGCCAGCTGATCGCAGCGACGAGCTTCGGGACGCTCGGCGTGCTCTACGCCGCCGAGCGCATCGCCCTCTGGCATCTCGTGACGAGCTCCTTCGTGTTCGGCTGCGCCTTCGGGTTCCTCGGGCCGGCGCGACAGGCGCTGGTCGTCGACCTCGTGCCCGCGGCACGCATCGGCAACGCCATGGCCCTCTCGAACGTGGCGAACACGATGTCGCGGGTAACCGGTCCGGTGGTCGCGGGCGTACTGCTCGACTGGAAGGCGGCGGGTCCCGCGGCCGCCTATGGAGTGATGAGCTTGTTGTACGCCCTGTCCTCGCTCTCGCTCCTGTTGCTGCCGAAATCCCGGGTCCGCCCGCTCGCGGCCGAGAAGCACGTCGTCCACGACCTGGTCGACGGGCTTCGCTATGCCTGGCACGCGCCGCGCCTGCGGCTCCTGCTCGTCTTCTTCGTGGGCGTCATGCTGATCGGGTTTCCGCACGTCACGTTGATTCCGGGGCTGCTCGAGAACCAGCTCGGACGCCCGTCCCAGGACGTGACCCGTTTCGCCCTGGCGGCCGCCGTCGGGGCGCTCGCGACGAGCGTCACGGTCTCGCGCTTCGCCGACTCGCCCTTGGCGGTCCGGATCTACGGCGGCATGGCGATCGGATTCGGCCTCGCCCTCGGCGCCCTCGCCGTCGTCCCCAGCTTCGGCGCGGGGATCGCGGCGATGGTCTTCCTCGGCGCGACGAGCGGAGGCTTCCACGCCCTGAACGGCGCCGTCGTGGCACGCGAGACGGAGCCCGTCTACATGGGGCGCGTCATGTCCCTCACGTTCCTGGCCTTCGCGGCCTTCAGCCTGTCGGCCTTGCCGCTCGGCCTGCTCGCCGATGCTTTCGGCGAGCGGCTGGTCCTGCTGGGCATGGGCGCCGCGGTGATCGGCGTGGCGACCTTCATGAACCTGCGGCTGGCGCGGACGCCGTCGGGGAGGGGTGTGGCGTGACGGGTCCCGGGTCGAAGATCGAGGGAAGCGAGCGTGCGCCGAGCGGCGTCGGCTCGAAGGCCATTCGGATCGTCGTCGTCGTCGCGGTCGTCGCGGCGCTGATCGCGTTCGGGCGGCGAGCGGCCGCTGGTCTTCCGCAATTCGCGACCTGGGTCGATTCGCTCGGCGCCCTCGGGCCGCTCGTCTTCGTCGCGGGCTATGCGGCGGCGGTCGTCGGCTTCGTACCGGGCTCCCTGTTGACCCTCGCCGGCGGGGCGCTCTTCGGCGTCGTGCGCGGGGTCGTCTACGTCTTCGCGGCGGCGGTGCTGGGCTCGACCGCCTCGTTCCTGATCGCTCGGCATCTCGCGCGGGACGCCGTCGCGCGACGCATCGAGGGCGACGCGCGCTTTCAGGCGATCGACCGCGCCGTGGGCGAGCAGGGACGCCGGATCGTGTTCCTGCTGCGGCTGTCCCCGGTCTTCCCGTTCAGCCTGCTGAACTACGCCCTCGGCCTCACACGGGTTCGGCTCGTCGACTATCTCATCGCCTCGCTCGGCATGCTCCCGGGCACCGTCCTCTACGTCTATCTCGGCAAGGCCGCCGGAGACGTCGCGGCGGTCGCCGGCGGCGTGCGGAGCGAGCGGGGGCTCGCCGACTGGGCCCTGCTGGGCGTCGGCCTGACGGCGACGGCGATCGTGACGATCCTCATCACCCGCATCGCGCGCCGGGCCCTCGAAGAGGCCACGGCCGAGGGAACCGAACCGAGATGACCGACGCCCCGCGCCTCGAAGCGATCGATCCGGCGAATGCCGTCTGGCTCGCGAACGTCCAGCCGAAGGGGCGAATCAATCCCGTTCCGACCGGTCGCTACAACCTCGTCGTGGTCGGCGCGGGCACGGGCGGCCTCATCTCGGCGCTGATCGCCTCGAGTCTCGGTGCGCGTGTCGCCCTGATCGAGCGCCACCGCATGGGCGGCGACTGCCTCAACGTCGGCTGCGTACCGTCGAAGTCGCTGATCCGCGGCGCACGGCGCGTCCACGATGCCCACGCCGCGGCGTCCCTGGGCGTCGCGATCGATCCGTCCGACCACGGCGAATTCGGCCTCGTGATGCGTCGGGTCCACGAGATCCGCGCACGCATCAGCCACGAAGACTCGGTCGAGCGTTATGCGCACGAGTTCGGGATCGACGTCTACCTCGGCAACGCTCGCTTCGTCGGCGAGGGGAAGGTCGAGGTCGGCGGTCGGACGCTCGAGTACGCGAAGGCCGTGATCGCGACCGGCGCGCGGGCGGTGGCCCCGCCGATCGCCGGGCTCGCCGAGGCCGGCTACCTCGACAACGAGAACGTCTTCGAGCGGACCGAGCGCCCGCGCAGGCTGGCCGTGATCGGCGGCGGGCCGATCGGCTGCGAGCTCTCCCAGGCGTTCCGGCGCCTCGGGGTCTCGGTCTCGCTTCTCGAGCGGATGGACCAGCTGCTGACGCGCGAGGATCCCGATGCCGCGCGGATCGTCCAGGCCTCGCTCGTGCGCGACGGGGTCGAGCTCGTCTTCGGCTGCCAGGTCGAACGCGTGACGAAGCGCGGCGAAGAGAAGGTGCTCGAGCTGGTCTTCGGCGATCGCAGTCGACGGGAGCTCGTGGTCGACGAGATCCTGATCGGGGCGGGGCGCGCGCCGAACGTCGAGGATCTGGGTCTCGAGACGATCGGCGTCGAGTTCGATCCCCGCGAAGGCGTTCGGGTCGACGACACGTTGCAGACGACGAATCCCCGGGTCTTCGCGGTCGGCGACGTCTGCATGGCCTGGAAGTTCACCCACGCGGCCGACGCGGCCGCAAAGATCGCGGTGCAGAACGCGCTCTTCTCCGTCGGTCGGATCGGCCGCAAGAAGCTCTCGGCGCTGATCATGCCGTGGTGTACCTATACGGACCCGGAGCTCGCCCACGTGGGCCTCTCCGAAGCCACGGCGAAGGCTCAGGGCGTCGCGATCGACAGCTACGTCGTTCCGCTCGCGCAGGTGAACCGCGCCGTCACCGACGGCGAGGAGGAGGGTCTCGTCAAGATCCACGTGCGCCAGGGCAGCGACCGGATCGTCGGAGCCACGATCGTGGCGGCCCACGCCGGCGAGCTGATCACGCAGATCACCCTCGCGATGCAGCACGGCATCGGCCTCGGCGCCTTCACGAACGTGATCTATCCCTATCCGACCCAGGGCGAGGCGCTGAAACGGGCCGCAGGCGCCCTGACCCGGACGCGGCTCACGCCGACCGTGAAGAAGCTCTTCGCGCGGTGGCTCGCCTGGCGGCGCTAGTCGACGCGTCGCCTCGGCGCTGACGACCCGCGTCGCACCGGTCGCACCGATTGCGCCGGCCACGACGAGCGCGTCAACGGTCGTTGAGCGTCCAGTCGTACTCGAAGTACTGGATCGGAGCGCTGCGGCCGGGGCCGCGCAGCCAGGCCGAGTCGGCGGGCGCGAGGTAGGGCGCGATCGTCGCCCGGACGCCGCCCTTCGCCGCGAAATCGTCCTCGAACCAGTCGAAGATCTTCGAGACGCGCAGCGTCTTCCCGGTCTGGTCGATCGCGACGCCCTTCTGACGGCTCGCGAGCCAGCGACGCATGGCGAGATCGAGGTCGGCCTCGAGCGTCGCCGCGCGGAAGGGCCGCCGGAACAGCGGTGGACAGGACTTCGAGGCGCAGACGATGGCGGCGTGGATGCGCGGCTCGGATTCCTTGCGGAGGATTTCGTGCTCGATGTGGTCGAGCGTGATCCGGACGCCTTCGATCTCGCCGAGGGGCATGCGCCAGACGGGCGAGAAGAGCGAGCCGATGTCCTTGATGCTCTCGATCGGGTAGTGGCGGGCGACGAGATCGAGGGTCAGCAGGTTGTAGGCGTTGATCCAGAAGGCGAGGCGGGCGTGGTGGCCCAGCCGGGAGGGCCGGGCGGCCTTCACCTGGGCGACGAGGACCGCGAGATCCTTCGAGCGGGCGAGGCCGGCGTAGTCGACGATCGTTCCGGAGAGGGTCTCGACGGCGCGGGTGTGCTGCGTGAGCAGACGGGCGTAGCGGGCGAGGTCGATGGGCTCGCGGGCGGGGGACACGGCCCGGCCGGGGGAGGCTGCGGCGACGAGCGCGAGCGCGAGGAGCGCGACGAACCCGGCCGCCTGGCGCGCGCGAGGCGCCGGCGCATTGGTCGCTCCCGTTCCGGGCGGATATTCTCCGGCCGCGCGACGGGGGCCGTCCCGTCGGCTTCGAGTCGAGGAGAGGGAATTGCAGCGGCTTCGATCGGGTTTCATCGGGTTTGCCTTCCTGGCCTGGACGACGGTCATCGCCTGCTCCGACGAGCCGGCGAGCGCGCCGAGCGCCGCGGCGAGCGGCTCTTCATCGTCCGCCTCGTCTGCCTCGTCCCCTGCGGCCGAGGTCCCGGTCGCGACCGCTTCCCCGGCAGCGCCGGCGGCCGTCGACACGCGGTCGCCTGAGGAGCTCATTGCCGCTGGGCGATCAACCTACAACGCCAACTGCATCGCCTGCCATGCCATGGATCCGCGGATGGATGGCGCCCTCGGCCCGGCCGTTGCCGGGGCATCGGCCGAGCTGATCGCGGCCCGCGTGCTGCGCGCCGAATATCCGGAAGGCTATACGCCGAAGCGCGAGACCCGGGTCATGGTGCCGCTCCCGCATCTCGAGCCGAAGCTGCCCGAGCTCACGGCCTATCTCGGATCGCTGCAGTAGCCGCGGCGCTCGGATCCCGTCGCCGAAACGCGAACGGGAGTCGAGCCGCCGTTTCCGGCCGCCGACTCCCGTTCCTGGACGAAGCGAAGACGGGAACGTCCGAGCCGTCCCTCAGCTGTTGAGCACGGATCCGGCCACGAAGAGCACGAGCCAGAGGACGAGGCCCATGTGGATCGCGCCGCTCACGGTCGTGAGGGGCTTCTGGGTCGGCTTGCCGGGGCCGATCAGCGCGTTGAGCTCGACGGCGCCGAGGATCACGAGGGCGACGATCCAGTAGACGAGATCGTTGGTGCCCGACAGGAAGCCCGGCAGGTTCATCGCCGAGACCATGTAGAACACCATCGGGATCGAGAAGACGACGTTGGTCCGCGAGTACATCGCGGCCTTGCCGGCCCGGGCCGCGGCCTCGGGAATCGGCTGCCCGCCGCCCGCGACCTGCAGCGCGTTCGCGATCACGACCTGCTGGGCCGGCCAGATCAGGAACCAGACGTTGAACCACATCAGGGAGCCCATGAGGCCGCCCGTCAGGATCTTCGTCATGTAGCCATCGGAGAGCGGGATGCCGAGGTGGCCCATGCGGTAGAAGACGATGGTCCAGCCGGACAGGAAGGTGAACATCGCGCCCCAGCGGAACCACCAGAGGGCGTTCGGGACGAGGCCCCGGGTCATCGCGCTCTTGGCCGTGCCGCCGAGCTCGGTGCCGAAGAAGGGGGTCTGGATGAAGTTCAGGTAATAGAGGACGCCGATCCAGGTGATACCCGCCAGAACGTGGAGCCAGCGGAGCAGGACTTCGATGCCATTGCCAGTCAGAATTTCCATGGTCGGTTCCTTTCGAAAAATCGCGCCCCATTCTATCCGGCCGGGAAACGGAATCTAGGGGCGCGCCGCGATTCCTGAGGTCTCGCGTCACGCGCATGCCCGCGTCCGGGAGTGGGCAATCGGACCCGGCAGTGCGATCGTGCAGCGTCAGGCGAGCCGGATCGGACGCACGCGCGGTCCGTCGGCCTCGATCGTCTATTCTCGCGCGCTCGCCGGGGCGATGGGGTCGCGGGCGCCGGTCGGACGAGCCGCGCGGCCGCCCCGGTCGCGCTGGCCCGATCGCAAACGTTCGAAAGTGAGAGAGAATCGATGTCGCGTCGACGGATCCTGGTGACGAGTGCGCTGCCTTACGTCAACGCGGATCTCCACATCGGCCATCTGACCGAGCACATCCAGACCGACATCTGGCGACGGTTCCAGACCCTGCGTGGCCACGAGATCCGCTATTTCTGCGGCGACGACACTCACGGCACCGCGACGATGCTGCGCGCACAGAAGGAGAACCGGCCGCCCGAGGATCTCCTCGCCGAGATGCAGCGCGCCCACGAAGCGGACCTCAACGCCTTCGGCGTCTTCTACGACCGCTTCAGCAACACCCACTCGGACGCGAACCGCGCCCTCGTCGCCGAGTTC